>NZ_BCQG01000018.1 GCF_001544315.1 Geobacillus jurassicus NBRC 107829 | reverse complement strand
CTCTCGTTTTAGCACTATTGCAACTTTTGTATAATTATGATAAGTTATACTTAATATTTGCCTTGATGGTGCTTGCCATCGTGTTTGGCCTCAGTGCTTCGCACGTTTGCACGGATGGAGAATGGCTCAGCGCGCATCGTGCGGCTTTCCGTTTCAAGGCAGAATCGATGGCGTTTTGCGGTTTTGCTTTTATGAAGGCAGTTGCCGATTGCAAACTGTCTTTTTTGCTTTTGCCGTGCGATTTCAATGAGGAATGAGGGGTTTGCGATGTTTCTTCATGGGACAAGCCGTGTCAATGAACAAGGGCATTTGGAAATTGGCGGCGTCGATGTGGTCGAGTTGGCTAAAACGTACGGCACGCCGCTTTATATTTATGACGTTGCGTTGATCCGCGCGCGGGCGCGTGCGTTTAAAGAAGCGTTCCGCCGCCATGGTGTGCGTGCGCAAGTCGCTTACGCCAGCAAGGCGTTTTCTTCTATTGCGATGGTGCAGCTCGCCGCCGAGGAAGGGCTGTCGCTTGATGTCGTTTCAGGGGGGGAGCTGTATACAGCGCTCGCCGCTGGCTTTCCGCCCGAGCGCATCCACTTTCATGGCAACAACAAAAGCTGGGGCGAATTGGCGATGGCGCTTGAACATGGCATCGGCTGCATCGTTGCCGACAACTTTTACGAACTCGAGCTGATCGAAAATCTGGCTGAATCATCGGGACGGACGGTGCCAATATTGCTGCGCGTTACGCCTGGCGTTGAGGCGCATACGCACGATTACATTTTAACTGGACAGGAAGATTCGAAGTTTGGCTTTGATTTACACAACGGTCAGGCGGATGAGGCGTTCCGGCGCGTCAGGGCGTCGGCCGCGTTTCAACTGCTCGGCGTCCATTGCCATATTGGCTCGCAAATTTTTGAAACAGCTGGGTTTGTGCTCGCGGCGCAAAAAGTGTTCGCCAAGCTGGCCGAGTGGAACAAGGCGCACGGATTTGTCCCAGCGGTTGTCAATCTTGGCGGCGGCTTTGGCATTCGCTATACGGAGGAAGACGACCCGATTCCGGTGGAGGCGTATGTCGACTGCATCGTCGAAGAGGTGAAAAAACAGGCCGCAGCCTGCGGGCTGCCGTTGCCGGAAATTTGGATCGAGCCGGGTCGGTCGCTCGTTGGCGATGCCGGAACGACGATTTATACGATCGGCTCGCGCAAAGAGGTTCCCAACGTCCGGACATATATTGCTGTTGACGGCGGCATGAGCGACAATATCCGCCCGGCGCTCTACGGAGCGAAATACGAAGCTGTGCTCGCCAACCGAATGTTCGGTGAGCGGACGGAAATCGTATCGATTGCTGGGAAATGCTGCGAGTCAGGCGACATGCTCATTTGGGACATCGCGTTGCCGGAAGCGAAGCCTGGCGATTATTTGGCTGTTTTTTGCACCGGCGCGTACGGTTACTCGATGGCCAACAATTACAACCGTCTGCCGCGTCCAGCTGTCGTTTTTGTTGAAAACGGCGAGGCTCAGCTTGTTGTGAAACGGGAGACGTATGAAGATTTGATCCAATATGACTTGCCTCTGAAAACGAAGGTGAAAAAGTGAAGGCTGCCGGTTTGAAAGAGGACGGCTTTCTCAAAGAAAAGGCGCCCGCTGCTTTGGGGCGCCTTCTTTCATTGTTGATTGGAGGAAAATGCCGATTTGATTGCGTTCCAAATTTCTTTGAAGATGTCGATAAGGTTTTGAATGAACGTTTTCCCCTCTTCTGACTGCAAAAACGCTGATAGCTGCTCTTTCGCCTTGCTCAGCTGATCGTTCACTTGGTCCCAATTAATATTGGCATTTTGCATTTTGTGGAAAAGGGAAATAAGGTTGTTGATTTCATTCTCGCTCAGCGTAATGCCAAGGTCGTTGGCTATTTTTTCAATAAGGGTGCGCAAATCAGCGTCTGTCTGCGGCGGGTTGTTGGCGATTTCCTCTTTGATTTTCGCCAGCAGGGCGACCGCTTTGTCCGCGCCGATCGAATCGGCCAGCTTCGCCGTCTGCACCATTTCCTCGTTGGCCACTTTTTTTACATCATCAGGGATGGCCTGATCGGAGGAAATTTCATACGCTTTCATCAGCCCGGTCAGCGCTGCGGTGCCGGAAACCGGGAACGGGGCGGTGATGTAAATGTCGGCGTCTTTCACCCCTGCGGTGATCAAGGCATTTGTATACATCTCCTTCGTCACCCATGTGATGTTGTGCGTTTCGACATGAAGCCCTGAACCCGGTTCTTTGATCGTGATCATTGACGACGAGATGGCGCGCGTGCCGATTTGCGCTTTCGGAATGAGTCCGTCCAAATATTTATGTTCCTCAGCGTTCGAGACGGTGACCGTCTGCGCTCCGTCCGGCGCCTTCATTTCCTCAAGCACTTTTTGCTTTTGTTCGCTCGTTAAGTTTTCTCCGAGCGTCACAATGACATCACCCGGCGCGGCATCAGCCGCCGCAACGGCCGGAAACGCCAGCAGCATCGCTGTCAGCAGTGATGAAGCGATCGTTCGTTTCACGCAACTCGCCTCCTGTTTTGAAACATCCATTGCCATTATACTGCACGTTAGCTTGTTTTTCTATTGAAACGGCGCTCCGTTTTTGTCGCCAGGCGGCGCACAAGAAACAAGCGCGTGAGCAAAATCAAGAATAAAAGCGGATACAAAAGGCGGCGGAGTAAAAAATGGTGACGGTTCAGACGGAAAAGGTATTTTGGCTTTTTTTCTCTCGACAATCATGGTATGATAAAAGCAGTTTTGGTGCCGAAAAGGAGATGGATGGTTGTGGCGAAAAAAGGATATATTTTAATGGAAAACGGCGGGAAAATCGAGTTTGAACTGTTTCCGAATGAGGCGCCGGTGACGGTGGCCAATTTTGAAAAGCTGGCGAACGAAGGATTTTATAACGGGCTGACGTTCCACCGCGTCATCCCTGGGTTTGTCAGCCAAGGAGGGTGTCCGCGCGGAAACGGAACGGGCGACGCCGGCTACACGATCCCGTGCGAGACGGACAACAATCCGCACCGTCATGTCACCGGGGCGATGTCGATGGCGCACCGCGGCCGCGACACCGGCAGCTGCCAGTTTTTCATCGTCCACGAGCCGCAGCCGCACTTGGACGGGGTGCATACTGTCTTTGGCCAAGTGATATCCGGCATGGACGTCGTCAAGGCGATGAAAAACGGCGATGTGATGAAGGAAGTGAAAGTGTTTGACGAACCGTAAACGGCGCATAGGCGAAGACGAGCGGACAAGCCGGAACAATTGGCGCCTGTTTTTCTTTTTGCTTGCAACCAGCCTGTTATGGGGGGCGGCGTATTGGATTTGGGTCGCCGATTGATGATGACCGGCTGTCTGTGTGGTATAATGAGAATAGCGATATAGCGATGCATCCTTCGGGGCAGGGTGAAATTCCCGACCGGCGGTGATGGGGCTTTCCGCCCCTCAGCCCGCGAGCCGCAAGGCATGATCCGGTGCGATTCCGGAGCCGACAGTATAGTCTGGATGGGAGAAGGATGCCAATATGCGCACGGCTGTTTTCGGCCGGCCAAGTTTGGCATGGGCGTCCGCTCTCGGCCGGCTGGGCATGGCGGCTGCCGTTTCCGTTCGGCAGATCTAGCTTTAGATTGCGAACAAGTGTTTTTTGTTTGCTGTTTTGCGCATCATTGGTCATTCTCTCAACAACAAGACCCCCGGGGATTCCCCCCGGGGGTTTGATCGTTAAGGGGGGAGTGCGGTGTACAATGATGAACATTACATGCGGCTGGCGCTTGATGTCGCCAAGGCCGGAGTCGGGCAGACGTCCCCCAATCCCGCCGTCGGCGCCGTGGTTGTCAACGGTGGAGCAGTCGTTGGCATCGGCGCCCATTTGAAAGCCGGCGAGCCGCATGCCGAAGTCTATGCAATTCGCATGGCCGGCGAGAAGGCGCGCGGTGCGACAGTGTACGTGACGCTTGAGCCTTGCAGCCATTATGGCAAAACGCCGCCATGCGCCGATTTGCTCATTCAGGCAGGAGTGCGCCGCGTCGTCGTTGCGACGACCGACCCGAACCCGCTTGTCGCTGGAAAAGGGATTGCCAAGCTCCGCCAAGCGGGCATTGATGTTGACGTTGGCATATTAAAAAAAGAAGCGGATGAGCTGAACCGAATGTTTTTCCATTATATCGCCGCGAAAACGCCGTTTGTGACGTTAAAATTCGCATGCAGCCTCGACGGCAAAATTGCGACGGCGACGGGGGAAAGCCAATGGATTACATCAAGCGCTGCGCGCGAAGATGTTCACCGCCTCCGCGCGCAGCATGACGCCATTTTGGTTGGCGTCAACACGGTTTTGACCGACAACCCGAAGCTGACTGTCCGCCTTGGAGAACAGCGGAAAAATCCCATCCGCGTCATTTTGGATACAAAATTGCATACACCGCTTGACGCTCATGTCGTAAGCGACAACGAGGCGGAGACGTGGATCATCACCGGCAGCGGCGTCAGCCGGGAACAAGCGGCGGCGTACGAGCGCCTGGGGGTGCGCGTGTTTTCGATGCCGGCGGCCCAGATCGACGTCCGCGATGTGCTCCGCCTGCTTGGCGAGCAGAAAGTCATGTCGCTGTTTGTCGAAGGTGGCTCGCGCGTTCATGACAGCTTCCTCCGCGCGGGAGCGGTCAATGAGGTCATCGCCTATATCGCCCCGAAGCTGATCGGCGGGCGCGAAGCCCCGACGCCGGTCGGCGGACTCGGATTCGCTCGCCTTGCTGAAGCGGTGGAGCTTGACATTCGCCGCATCGAGACGATCGGCCCGGACATCAAAATCGTCGCCGCGCCGAAACGGAAGGGGGAATAGTCTTGTTCACTGGCATTATTGAAGAGATCGGCATGATCGAACAAATGAAGCAAACCGGCGACGCCATGGTGATGACGATCGGCGCCAGGCGGGTGCTTGAAGATGTGCGGCTTGGCGACAGCATCGCTGTCAACGGCGTCTGCTTGACCGTCACGTCGTTTAGCGACCGGCAGTTTACCGTTGATGTCATGCCCGAGACGGTGAAAGCGACGGCATTACAGACATTAAAGCCAGGATCGAAGGTGAATTTGGAGCGGGCGATGGCGGCCGGGGGACGGTTTGGCGGCCATTTCGTCACCGGGCATGTTGACGGCGTCGGACGCATCATCCGGCAATGGCCGAAAGCGAACGCTGTCTACTATGAAATCGAAGTGCCAGCCTCGTTGCGCGCCTATATGATTGAGAAAGGGTCGGTCGCTGTCGACGGAACGAGCTTGACGATTTTCGGTCTGAGCGAGCGCACGTTCACTGTTTCGCTCATTCCACATACGCGCGAAGCGACGATTTTAGGCGAAAAGCGGCCGGGAGATCTCGTCAACGTCGAGTGCGACATGATCGGCAAATACGTCGCCGCCTTTCTCGCCGCGAAAGCGACGCCGCCTTCTGGATTGACAGTCGAATTTTTGGAGCAGCACGGCTACAAATAAGCGGGAAAAGGGGGCAAGCTTCATGTTTGACACGATTGAAGCGGCGCTTTCGGCGCTGAAAAACGGGGAAGTGATCATCGTTTGCGATGACGAAGACCGCGAAAATGAAGGAGATTTTGTCGCGCTGGCCGAAAAAGCGAC
Organism: Geobacillus jurassicus NBRC 107829; assembly: GCF_001544315.1. Lineage (GTDB taxonomy): Bacteria > Bacillota > Bacilli > Bacillales > Anoxybacillaceae > Geobacillus > Geobacillus jurassicus. The sequence goes on along the minus strand of NZ_BCQG01000018.1, from coordinate 57,556 downwards.
GCCGGATGTCATTAATTTTATGATCACCCATGGCCGCGGGCTCGTCTGTGTGCCGATTACGGAAGAACTAGCGGCGCGCCTTGATTTGGAGCCGATGGTCGCCCATAACACCGATGCGCATGGCACGGCGTTTACCGTCAGCATCGACTACAAAACGACAACGACCGGGATCAGCGCTTATGAGCGGGCGGCGACGATTCAGGCGCTGCTTGACCCTGAGGTGAAAGCAAGCGATTTTAAACGTCCCGGACACATTTTTCCGTTGATTGCCAAAAAAGGCGGCGTTCTTCGGCGCGCCGGCCATACGGAAGCGGCGGTCGACTTGGCTCGTTTGTGCGGCGCGAAGCCAGCCGGCGTCATTTGCGAAATCATTAAAGAAGACGGGACGATGGCGCGCGTGCCTGATTTGCGGCGCCTGGCCGATCAGTTCGGGTTGAAAATGATCACGATTAAAGATTTGATCGCCTACCGGAGCCAGCGGGAAAAGCTCGTGAAACGCGAGGTGGACGTTTGGCTGCCGACCGAGTTCGGCGAATTCCGCGCCATCGGCTATACGAACGTCCTTGACGGGAAAGAGCATGTGGCGCTTGTTAAAGGAGTAGTCATCCCGGACGAGCCGATTCTTGTGCGCGTCCATTCCGAATGCTTAACCGGCGATGTGTTCGGCTCGTACCGGTGCGACTGCGGCCCGCAGCTGCATGCGGCGCTTCGGCAAATCGAAGCGGAAGGGCGCGGCGTGCTGCTTTACATGCGCCAAGAAGGGCGCGGCATCGGCCTCATGAACAAGCTGCGCGCTTACAAGTTGCAGGAGCAAGGCTATGATACGGTTGAGGCGAACGAAAAGCTCGGCTTTCCGGCCGATTTGCGCGATTACGGCATCGGGGCGCAAATTTTGAAAGACCTCGGTGTGACGAAAATGCGCCTGCTCACGAACAATCCGCGCAAAATCGCCGGCTTAAAAGGGCACGGGCTTGAGGTTGTTGAACGAGTGCCGCTTCAAATGCCGACGAAAAAGGAAAATGAAAAATATTTGCGCACAAAACACGAAAAATTAGGGCATATGCTTCATTTTTAAAGACGAAAGGAGCAGCGAACATGCGTGTCATTGAAGGAAATTTAGTCGGCACTGGACTGAAAATCGGCATTGTCGTCTCGCGTTTTAACGAGTTCATCACGAGCAAGCTCTTATCCGGGGCGGTCGACGGCTTGACGCGCCATGGCGTGAGCGACAGCGACATCACTGTAACCTGGGTGCCGGGCGCGTTTGAAATCCCGCTTGTAGCGAAAAAAATGGCGGAATCGAAGCAGTTTGACGCCATCATTACCCTTGGCGCCGTCATCCGCGGGGCGACGAGTCATTTTGACTACGTCTGCAGCGAGGCGGCCAAAGGCGTCTCCCACGCGGCGCTCACGAGCGGCGTTCCAGTCATTTTCGGCGTTTTGACGACCGACACGATCGAGCAGGCGATTGAACGGGCTGGCACGAAAGCGGGCAATAAAGGATGGGAAGCGGCGGTTTCGGCGATCGAAATGGCAAATGTCCTGCGGACGCTTGCGTAATTTGCGTAAAAAGGCATGAAATGGTTCACAATATCGGTGAGAATGTTTATAATACGTATAGAGAAAATGACAAAAACTTTTCCATTTCGGAAAAGCGTTTGTCGATAATGAGGGATTTTTATGTTAATCCGTTACCGAAAAAACTATGAGAAAATTGCCATGGGACTGTTGTCGTTTATGCCGACGGAAAAAGATCTGAAACGATTGCAACAGACGATGAAACAGTATGAAACGAACAACGATTGGCAGCTGTTTTTATGGAAAGAAGGGGATGACATCGTCGGCATTATTGGCGTCCTGTTGCGCGCTCCCGATGTTGTGGAAATCCAGCATATCAGCGTCAATCCGTCACACCGCCATCAGGGGATCGGAAAACAGATGGTCACGGCATTGAAAGAGGTGTACCCGGGCCGTCGATTGTGCGCCAATGAGTGGACTGCCTCGTTTTTCGATAAATGCCATGCATGCAATGAATAACGAACCTAGCGCGGCGCCGCGCTCAGGCGGGCGGCGGAGGGGGAGAGAGGCCGCTCCCTTCCGCTTTAGCCCGCCTTTTTTGTTCGCGCGCGGCGATGACGCCCGAGCGGTCGCGGCGTCGGTGTTTGTCCACGAGATCAAGGTTTGCTAGGTCGCTTGCCTGTCCCCACACGAGCCGACGGCGGGCACAGGCGGCCCGGCATTGCTCGTACAGCGAGCGGTCGCGAATCGGCAGTTCGACGCTTTCGTACGGTTCGCCGTGGACGATCCGCTCGGCTGTCTCGTCGAGCAAGCGGGCGAGCGCTCTGTCATCGAGGCCGAGCCGCCGAATCATTTCTTGCGCTTCGTCAAGCAGCGCCCGCGCCCGGCGAATGAGGCGCAGCGCTCCCGAGACGTTGCCGCGCCGATAATGGTAAAAGGCGACCGCGATTTGGATGAGCACAAGCCAGCCTGTTTTTCGACCGTCTTGTTTCCAGTGTTCCTCTAAAATTTCGTGGCATTCAAAATAGTCGCGGTCGCCATGAAAATGGACTAAATATTCGATATACGCTTTCGGGTACATCAGCCATCGTTCCTTTCAAAATCGGACCGCGCCATGTGAAGACGGACGGCTCTCCTTCGATTATACGACTTCGGCGGTCTGTGGCGCAAAAAAGAGGCTGTTTTCTGTTCGCCTCGTTATGATACAATAAATGTACCGCAGCCGGGGACGAGCTGCACGAGCGGTGTTTGGAAAAAATGATGGGATGGATGTGCAATTGCCGTACAACGTCAAAATCGAAGCGTTTGAAGGGCCGCTTGATCTGCTTTTGCATTTGATCAACCGCTATGAAATCGATATTTACGATATTCCAGTCGCGCAAATTACGGAGCAGTACATGGCGTACATTCACGCCATGCAGGAGCTTGAGTTGGATATCGCCAGCGAATATTTAGTGATGGCGGCCACCTTGCTGGCGATCAAAAGCAAAATGTTGCTGCCGTCGCCCAATGAGGAAGCCATCGACGGCGACGTCGAATGGGTCGATGACAGCGACCCGCGCGAGGAGCTAACGCAGCGGCTACTTGAATATAAAAAGTTTAAAGAGGCGGCGCGCGAACTGAAGCGGCGCGAAGAGGAGCGGGCGCTCTTGTTTACAAAGCCGCCGAGCGACTTAAGCGCATATGCTGATGAGAAAAAGGCGGCGCCGCTTAATGTGGACGTATACGATATGCTTGGCGCCTTGTCGAAGCTGTTGCGCCGCAAAAAGCTGCAAAAACCGATGCGGGCGAAAATCGCTCGCCAAGATATTTCCGTTGAACAGCGCATGGCGGAAATTTTGCAGGAATTAAAGAAGGCGAACGGTCGGAAAAACTTTTACGAGCTGTTTCCGTCCTTCGATCGTTCGTATATCGTCGTGACGTTTTTAGCCATTTTAGAGTTGATGAAGCAAGATGAAATCATCGTTGAACAGGAACGGAATTTCAGCGATTTGTTTCTTGCGGCTAAACCAGCCGGCTGAGGCGGCGCGGTTTGGCCGCGGCGGTTCGCCATGGCGGGCCGCTTTCCTTTTGTCGTCCGTTGGGCCTAGGCCATGATGAGGCGGAAGGGAAGCCGCTGATTCACGATTTCGCTTGGCGAGACCGGAAAGGCTGGCGAATGGAGCAACCGTTAAGTAATGATGGAAACAGGAGGAAAGGAGGAAGGGGCGCCAACGAAGGAGTTTGGCGCGGTACAAGGACGATGGAACAAAACGAAACGGAAAAAACAGGCGGCGCCGGCGCGCCAAATCCAGCAAAGGCGATTGTGGAAGCGCTGCTGTTTGCCGCTGGTGACGAAGGGCTGTCGCTTTCGCAAATCGCCGCTGTGTTGGAAGTCAGCGAGCCGGAGGCAAAAGCGGTGATCGCTGAGCTGCAGGAAGACTGCCGCCGGGAAGAGCGCGGCATCCAGCTCGTGGAGCTTGGCGGCGTGTTTTTGCTGGCGACGAAAAAAGAGTACGCTCCATATTTAAAAAAGTTGGTTGAAGCGCCGGGGGCGTCGCCGCTGTCGCAGGCGGCGCTTGAGACGCTCGCCATTATCGCATACCGCCAGCCGATTACGCGCGCGGAGATTGAGGAAATTCGCGGCGTAAAAAGCGACAAGCCATTGCAGACGCTGATGGCGCGGGCGCTCATTAAAGAGGTTGGACGAGCCGAAGGAACCGGGCGGCCGATTTTGTACGGGACAACCCCGGAATTTCTCGATTATTTCGGGCTAAAAACGCTCGAGGAGCTGCCGCCGCTGCCGGAATGGGCGGACGATGGCGAATCCGAGCGGGAAGCGGATTTATTTTTCGGAAAATTAGCAGAAAATTTGAGCGATGGGCAGCCGAAATATGGTAAACTAAAGAAAAATGGCTGATCGGGAAGGAGAGCGCTCATGAACGTTTGCCGCCTGTACGGTGAAGAGCTGCAAAAGTCGCAATCGAACACGTTTGAAGACTATTTCAACCGCTCGGAAGTCACGTATCGCGACGGCGGCGAAGAGCGGACGCTGTCTGTGTTGTATTTGCGCCATTTTGAGGCGGCGCTGCTTGATTTGTTGCCGTATGAAAACGACCCGCTGTTTACAGTCAACGGGCGCGACATTTATTTGCGCGACATCGTTGCTCTCGTCTGTTTATGGCAAAATCCGGCGTATCGGCAGCGCAAGCGCGTCTATATTCACGATGAAGATGAATTGTGCCGCTATTTTGCCGGCGTCGATGCCAAAACGCTTCAGGCGCTCATCAGCGAATGGGCGGAAACCGGCGCGTGCCGTCTGCCGGAACGGTCGGCGCAACAGGGAAAAGCGGTTAGTGGGGCGTCTTTTGTCCGTTCCACGAGGAATGTAGCCAACAGGCGGGTTGGCCGAAACGGTTCCTAAATGGCAGGTCGGTCCATTCTTTATATGGAAAAAAAGCGGTTCCGTGAAGCGAACCACTTTTTTGTTGTTAAAAACGCCTGCTTAGCGAGCGGTTTTGTTGTTACTCCTCTATTCGGTCCGCGGCTTTGTAGGATCGCATGCCGGCGGCTTCACCTCGCCGGTTGTTTCCGCCAACTTTTGCAAGCAATAGCATTCCTCGCGCTCCATATGGTCGGCCATCAGCAGCGGCAGCAAGTCAAGCTCCTCGAGAATAAATCGACAATGATCGCCGAGAATTTGCATCCAAAAGCGGAGTTCAAAAAGCGCCTCCTGTTCAAGCGATTTGTTCAATAGTGATTGGCAGAATCCGCCGCAAGAGAGCACCGCGACGACTCTGCTCTTTCCCCCTTGCTGTCCTTTTCCTCATGATGACTGACCTCGCTCCAATATGTATGTGCGGTCGGGAATTTGGGTGAATGCGGACAATAACGATTTCCCGAAGACAGCATACGATATGGTGAAAAAATCAGGAGGAGGTTTTTGCCAATGGACGACCAAACGTTATTTGCCCGATATGCTGCCGAGGTGGGCGAGTGGGGAAGACAAGTTGAGCAGGCGCTGGCGCTGCGTGGGGTAAGCACCGAGGGCGTTTCAGTGTTGCGAAAGCTGATCGCCGAGCATGACGGGGAATGGACGGAAGAGGCGGTGCGTGAGCTTCAGCGCCTTGCCGATGACGTGTATGTCGGCGCGCTCCGCCATTATGCCATGGAAGCCGCCGCGTGGGGAAGACAGGTCGAGCGGGCGCTGTCTGCGCGCGGGGCGGCTGAGGATGTCGGTCTTTCCTCTTTGCTGGCGTACATCGACGAACATGGCGATGAATGGACCGAAGAAGCGATTTACGAGCTGCAACGGCTCGTCGACGACGTATACACCCGAGCCGTCCGTCTGACTGATTTGTCAGCTGCCGATCGGGAGGAAGAGGTGTTGCAAGAGCAGATGGAAGGGGATGCAGCGCTGCCTGAATCGGATGGCGAGAGCAAAGCAGACGAGGACGGATGGTCCGACACCAGCGGGGCGGTGGAGCGAGCGGAGAACGGGCAAGAGCCGGCTTTCGTGCAGGAGTCCTCCGACTTGCCGCCCGATGCAGCTGACGGCAAGCTGAGCCAAGCGGACGACGCGACCGAGGGGGGGCGGAGCCAGGCGGATGCGGCCGACGGCGGTGAGCCGCGCCAACAAGTGGCGCTCGGCCGTCATGTCTTGCCGCCGCTGCCGTACCGTTATGACGCGCTTGAGCCGCATATTTCCGAAGAAATTATGCGCCTCCACCATACGAAGCACCATCAAAGTTATGTCGACGGCCTCAACAAGGCGGAGCGGATGATGGCCGAGGCGCGCCGGACGAACAATTTTGATCTGTTGAAACATTGGGAGCGGGAAGCGGCGTTTCACGGTTCCGGGCATTATTTGCATACAATTTTTTGGTACAACATGCATCCGGAGGGCGGCGGAGAGCCGCGCGGGGAGCTGCGGGCGCAAATCGAACGCGATTTTGGCAGCTTTGACGCCTTTCGCCGTCATTTCACCGAAGCGGCGAAAAGCGCCGAAGGGGTCGGCTGGGCGCTGCTCGTTTGGGCGCCGCGAGCGCACCGGCTCGAAATTTTGCAGGCGGAAAAACACCAGCTCATGGCGCAATGGGATGTGATCCCGCTTCTTGTGCTTGATGTGTGGGAGCATGCCTACTATTTGCAATACAAAAACGATCGGGAGGCGTACATCGAGCATTGGTGGAACGTCGTTAACTGGCGCAACGTCGAGGAGCGCTTTCATGAGGCGCGGAAGCTGCGTTGGCAGCCGTTTTAAGCGGGCGGGGGTTTCCGCCCGCTTTTTTAGTACGCTCCCGCTGAAACGGAAGAGCCGTTTAGCGCAGGTGCGGGCGCAGCCATTGTTGCGGCATTTTTTCATCATATTTGTCCCATCGGCGCATACACTTGTACAAAACACGGCTTTGGGGTTCAGCCTGTTTCCGCCGCAATAATGCTTTCGCTGCGGCCGATTCAGCCTAAAGGGAAAGGAGGAACAGGCGATTCCTCCCCGCTCGTTGAAGGAGGGGGGATCCTCGCCGATAGGAGATGAACAAGCAGAAGCGGCTCATTGCGCTCATTCTTGCACTCGTTGCGGGGATCATGGCATTTGTTCCAGAGCAGATGCGCGCTATGGATGGGGTGAGCGCAAAAAGCGCGATCTTGATAGAGCAGCATTCCGGGCGGATTTTGTTTGCCAAGGATGCCTATACAAAGCGGCGCATCGCCAGCATTACGAAAATTATGACCGCCATTTTGGCGATTGAATCGGGGAAGATGGACGACACGGTGACGGTCAGCGCCCGCGCGGTCTGGACCGAAGGGTCGTCGATTTACTTGCGCGAAGGGGAAAAAATCAAGCTGCGCGATTTGGTATATGGACTGATGCTTCGTTCCGGCAACGACGCGGCGGTTGCCATCGCGGAACATGTCGGCGGCAGCGTCGAAGGGTTTGTCTTTTTAATGAACAAAAAGGCGGCGGAAATTGGGATGCGTGATACCGAGTTTGCCAATCCGCATGGGTTAGATGACGCGGAAAACCACTACTCGACTGCCTATGATATGGCGTTGCTCATGCAATATGCGATGAAAAATAAAGAGTTTCGCCGCATCTCGGGGACGAAAGTGTACCGCGCCCCCGCTCCGCCCGGTGAGGACGGCGCGCGCGTGTGGCGGAATAAAAACAAGCTGTTGACAAGTCTTTACGAATATTGCACCGGCGGCAAAACCGGCTATACGAAACGGGCGCACCGCACGCTCGTGACGACGGCGTCAAAAAACGGGATCGATTTGATCGCCGTGACGTTGGATGCACCCGACGATTGGAACGACCATATTGCTATGTACGAATACGGGTTTTCCCATTATCACATCGCCAAAGTGAGCGGCGAGCGGGTGGTCGACAAAATTTCCGATCGATTTTACCGCGGGCGGCTGCATGCGGTCCGCGATTTGCGATATCCGGTGACCGATAAAGAGGAGAGCGGGCTGCGAGTGAAAGTGTATTTGTTGAAGCCGCGCAAGGAATGGGAGGAGTCCCCAGAACGGGCGCCGACAGAGGTCGGGAAGGCGGTGCTTTATTTGCATCGAAAGGCGGTCGATTCTGTGCCGCTGCTGTACGAGCCGGACAAGGGGGAAAGCAGGCGGGGGCTGTTGTGGCAAGCACTTCAACTTTTAGGTGTGAGAAACGATGGTTAATGTCATTTGGGTGATGATGGCGGTCATTGGCATCGTTTTTGCGGCGGCCAACGGCACGATGGATGAAGTGAACAAAGCGGTGTTTGAAAGCGCCAAAGAAGCGGTGACGATCAGCATCGGGATGATCAGCATTTTAGTGTTTTGGCTCGGACTGATGGCGATCGCTGAACGCGCCGGCTTGCTTGACAGAGCAGCGCGTCTGTTTATGCCGCTCGTGCGCCGCTTGTTTCCCGAGATCCCTCCCGGCCATCCCGCGCTCGGCTATATCGTCTCGAATATGGTCGCCAACATGTTCGGTCTTGGCAATGCGGCGACGCCGATGGGCATAAAGGCGATGGAGCAGCTAAAAAAGCTCAATGGCGGCCGCGACGAAGCGAGCCGGTCGATGGTGACGTTTTTGGCCATTAACACATCGAGCATTACGCTCATTCCGGCGACCGTCATCTCGATCCGCATGACGTACGGTTCGGCGGCGCCGGGCGAGATCATTGGGACGACAATTGTCGCTTCGACGATTTCGACGATTGGGGCGGTATTGATTGACCGATACTATTATTGGAAACGGACGCGGAAAGGAAGGAAGCGATAAATGGCCATCGTCCACATTCTTTCCGTTTGGCTGATTCCTGCGCTCATCGTTTTTATTTTGCTTTATGGCACGGTCAAGAAAGTGCCGACGTACGAAGCGTTTGTGGAAGGCGGCAAGGAAGGGATCGAGATCGCGTTTTCGCTCATCCCGTATTTGGTCGGCATGTTGGTGTCGGTCGCCATTTTTCGCGCCTCGGGGGCGCTCGATGCCATGATGGAAGTGATCGAGCCGATTGCCGATGCCATTGGACTGCCGGCCGAAGTCGTTCCGCTTGCGGCTCTCCGCACGCTTTCCGGCACGGCGGCGCTCGGCATGACGACGGATTTGATCGCCACTTACGGACCGGACTCGTTCATTGGGCGCCTTGCTTCTACGATTCAAGGCAGCACGGAGACGACGCTTTACGTGCTTACGGTCTATTTTGGCGCCGTCGGCGTCAAAAAAATGGGTGATGCGTTAAAAGTCGGCATTTTGGCCGACATTCTCAGCTTTATTGTTTCTGTTTTCATCGTTTTGTTTGTATTCGGGCGCTAGCGGCGCCTCTGTTTTGTTTTCCCGCCCAATGGGCGGGCTTTTTGGTTGGCGCCAAAGAGGAATAATAAAAATAGAAAAGCGCCCTGCTTGTATCTGTCGAGCGGAAAGGGTAAGATGATGAAAGAGGTGAGAGAGAATGGAACGGTTGCAAAAAGTGATCGCCCGCGCCGGCATCGCGTCAAGGCGCAAGGCGGAAGAACTCATTTTGCAAGGACGGGTGAAAGTGAACGGCCGCGTCGTCACCGAGCTCGGCGTCAAAGTCGGGCCGCGCGACGATGTCGAAGTCGACGGCATCCCGATCGAGCGCGAGGAGCCGGTGTACTACTTGCTGTATAAGCCGCGCGGGGTGATTTCAAGCGTCAAAGATGACAAAGGCCGCAAAGTGGTGACCGATTTTTTCAAAGATCTGGACAAGCGCATTTATCCGATCGGGCGGTTGGATTATGATACGTCTGGGCTGCTTTTGTTGACGAATGACGGCGACTTTGCCAACCTGCTCATGCACCCGCGCTATGAAATCGAAAAAGTGTATGTCGCCAAAGTGAAAGGCATCCCGACGCGTGAACAGCTGAAACAGCTCGAGCAAGGGATCGAGTTGGAGGAAGGTATGACGGCGCCAGCGAAAGTGAAGCTGCTCTCAGCCGATCGGAAAAAGGGGACGGCGATTGTCGAAATCCGCATTCATGAGGGGCGGAACCGGCAAGTGCGCCGCATGTTTGAAGCGATTGGCTGCGAAGTGCTGAAGCTGAAGCGGGAGCGGTACGCGTTTCTCGATTTAAAAGGGCTTCGCCCCGGCGAATATCGCGAGCTGTCTCCGCATGAAGTGAAACTGTTGCGCGCGCTTGCCCAATCCGGAGGAAGAAAATGATGAAGATTGTCACATAACGTTCATATTCTTGCGTATAAACGAGCGAGGAACTTTGCTATAATGGAAAATGGGAGATTGTGAACCGCTTGCCTCCCTGCGGCGTCGGCTGCGGGGAGGAGAAACTTAAAAGGGGTTTGAACGATGAAAAAACAACAGCGCTTAGTGATGAGAACGACGATTTTGCTCGTGTTGCTCGCGGCGATCGTCTATACGATCTACACGAACTTTTTCACGGAGAAAACGGCGGTCGCTGTCGGTTCGACGGCGCCTGATTTTGTGCTGGCGGACCTGGAAGGGAACGAACATCGTCTCTCAGACTATCGCGGCAAAGGCGTTTTTTTGAACTTTTGGGGAACGTGGTGCAAGCCGTGCGAGCGGGAAATGCCGTACATGAACGAGCTGTACCCGATTTACAAAAAACAAGGGGTTGAAATTTTGGCCGTCAATGTCGGCGAGCCGGAGCTGAACGTCAAAAAATTTGCCGAACGGTTCGGGCTTGAGTTTCCGATCGTCATCGACCGCCAAGACCAAGTGTTGAACGCCTACAATGTCGGGCCGTTGCCGACGACGTTTTTGATCGACAAAAACGGCGAAGTGAAACAAATCATTACCGGAACGATGACAAAAGATGACATTCAGCGGCATCTAGAAAGCATCAAACCGTAAGGAGTTTTGCGTCATGGAACAAGTCAAATGCGAATGCGGCCACGTCAATCCGCACGGTACGGCGTTTTGTGAGTCGTGTGGCAAGCCGCTTGTCGATTTGGGAGAGAGACCACTTTTGGACATGCGCTACGAAGGAAGTGCGCGCCGGTCGCAAACGTATAAAAAAACGATCATCGACCAAATTTGGGCGTTTTTCTCGTCGGTCAAAGTCGGCGTGGCGCTCATTGTCATCACGCTTGTCGCTTCGGCGATCGGCACAATTTTTCCGCAACAAATGTACATTCCGCCGAACGTCGATCCGGCTGAATATTACAAGCAGCAGTACGGCTGGGCAGGGAAGTTGTATTATGAGCTCGGCTTTAACAACTTGTACGGCTCATGGTGGTACATTTTGCTCATCGCCTTAATCGGCGTCTCGCTCGTCATTTGCAGTCTGGATCGGGTCATTCCGCTGTACCGCGCCTTGAAGCGGCAAGGGGTGAAGCGCCATCCGCACTTTTTGGAGCGGCAGCGGCTGTTTGGCGTCTCGCATGTGAGCGATCTCGACAAGACGATGGCTGTGTTGAAAGAGCGGCTGGCTGCGCGGCGCTACCATGTCCGCGAGGAAGGCGGGCATTTGCTCGCTGAAAAAGGGCGGTTTTCCCGGTGGGGGCCGTATGTCAACCATATCGGTCTCATCATTTTCTTGATCGGGGCGATGCTCCGTTCGGTTCCCGGCATGTACACCGACCGGGTGATGTGGATTCCGGAAGGGGAGACAAAAGAAATTCCTGGGACGAACGGCCGCTACTTTTTAAAGAGCGAAAAATTTATTTTTGAAACATATGAGAAAGGCAAGGACAATGAAGTGTTCAACGCCGCCATCGATCGCGTCGGCAACGGGATGATCGCCAAAAACTATCAAACAAACGTCGTGTTGTATAAGCGCGTCGGCCCCGTGATCCCCGGCGCCAAGCCGAAGCTTGAAAAAGTGAAGGAGTATCCGATTCGCGTCAACGAGCCGCTGAAGTTCGACCATTATGCGCTCTACCAAGTCGATTTCCGCTTGAATGAGCCGAAAGCGATGTCATTTCAGTTGGCGGACAAGCAGTCGGGGAAAACGTTCGGCACGGTGACGGTCGACTTGTATGATCCGAAAGAGTCATACAATCTCGGACATGGGTATCGAGTCGAGCTATTAAGCTATTTTCCCGATTTTGAGTTTGACGAAGACGGCAATCCGTCAACGAAGTCGCGTGTGCCGAACAACCCGGCGTTCGTTTTCAAAATGTACGCGCCGGACCGTCCGAAAGGGGAAGTGAGCTTTGTCGCCATCCGGCAGACGATCGAGCCGTTTGGCGACAACAAATACAAAATGGCGTTCGCTGGGCTTCAAACCCGCAATGTTTCGGGGTTGACCGTCCGCCGCGACTTTACGCTTTGGATTTTAGGGCTAGGCGGCGTGATTTTCATGATCGGCCTCATCCAAGGAATGTATTGGAACCACCGCCGCATTTGGGTGCAGCGGATAAACGGCGAATTATGGATCGCTGCGCACACAAACAAAAACTGGTTCGGCTTGAAAAACGAGCTGCGCCGCCTGCTTGACGGCACTGGCGTCGCGATGCCGACCGATCGGCTCGAGGAAGAGAAACAAGCCGGACAAGGGGGACAAGCGCATGGCACAGCTTAGCAGTACATTGCTATATATCGCGTTCGTTCTATATTTAATCGGCACGTTCTTTTTTGGCGGCGCCATTCGCGACAAGCGAAAAGAGCGTCAAGGGAAGGATCGTTGGTCGCAGTTTGGCATCGCCGTAACGATTATAGGTTTTCTCGCTCAAGTCGGCTATTTTGTGACGCGCTGGATCGCCGCCGGGCACGCGCCGGTGAGCAACTTGTTCGAGTTTACGACGTTTTTCGGCATGATGCTCGTCGCCGCCTTCATCATTATTTATTTTATTTACCGGCTGAGTGTGCTCGGCTTGTTTGCGCTGCCGGTTGCGTTGCTTGTGATTGCCTACGCGAGCATGTTTCCGCGCGAAATTTCGCCGCTCATCCCCGCTTTGCAAAGCGACTGGCTGCACATTCACGTCACGACGGCGGCCGCCGGCGAAGCGATTTTGGCCATCAGCTTTGTCGCTGGGCTCATTTATTTGATCCGCGTCGTCGATCAATCGAAGCCGTCGAAACGGACGTTTTGGCTCGAAGTGGTCATGTTTTGCTTAATTACGACGCTTGGCTTTGTCATTGTTTCGACGGCATTTGGGCTTTCTGGGTATGAAGCGAAGTTCACATGGATTGACAAAAACAAGCAGACGGCTGAGGTCATTTACGACATGCCGGCGCTCGTTGGGCCGCACAAGGGCGAGCTTGCCAAAGAAAGCGCCGGCCGCATGGAGCCGCTTGTTGAAATGCCGGCTATGATCAACGCGAAAAAGCTGAACACAGTTCTTTGGTCGCTCATGGCTGGTACGGTGTTATACATTCTGCTCCGGCTCGGATTGCGGAAGCGCATCGCAGCGGCGCTGCAGCCGCTTGTGAAAAACGTCAATTTGGATTTGACGGATGAAATCAGCTATCGGGCGGTGGCGATTGGTTTTCCGGTGTTTACGCTCGGGGCGCTCATTTTTGCCATGATTTGGGCGCAAATCGCTTGGACGCGTTTTTGGGGCTGGGACCCGAAAGAAGTATGGGCGCTCATTACTTGGCTGTTTTACGCCGCCTTTTTGCACCTTCGTTTGTCAAAAGGTTGGCACGGTGAAAAGTCGGCATGGCTGGCCGTCATCGGCTTCGCCATTATTATGTTCAACTTAGTGGCGGTCAACCTCGTCATCGCGGGGTTGCACTCGTACGCCGGAACATCATAAGCAGGCAACCGGATGCTCTGTTGGCGGGCATCCGGTTTTTCGATAAACTAGAAAGCGGGGACGTTTTCCATTTTCGTTGGGAGGGTGTGTTGGGATGGAGAAGCAAGAAAAACCGATCCGCATTTTGGTAGTGGACGATGAGGAGCGCATCCGCCGGCTGTTGAAAATGTATTTGGAACGGGAAAACTATGTAATCGATGAAGCCGGCGACGGCAATGAGGCGCTCGAGAAAGCGTTGGCGAACGATTATGATGTCATTTTGCTCGATTTGATGCTGCCGGGGAAAGACGGAATTGAAGTGTGTAAAGAAATTCGCGAGCAAAAAACGACGCCGATCATTATGTTGACGGCAAAAGGCGAGGAATCAAACCGGGTGCAAGGGTTTGAGGTCGGCACGGATGATTACATCGTCAAGCCGTTCAGCCCGCGCGAAGTCGTGCTGCGCGTCAAGGCCCTGTTGCGCCGCGCGGCGAACGCTGCTTACGCGCCGGTGGAGACGACGGCGAAAGACGTGCTTGTGTTTCCGCATTTGACAATTGACAACGACGCTCATCGGGTGACGGTCGACGGCAAGGAAGTCAGTTTAACGCCGAAAGAATATGAATTGCTTCTCTTTTTGGCCCGCTCGCCCGACAAAGTGTTCGACCGCGAACAGCTGTTGAAGGAAGTATGGCATTACGAGTTTTTCGGCGACTTGCGTACAGTCGACACCCACATTAAACGATTGCGCGAAAAGTTGAACAAAGCGTCGCCGCAAGCGGGGAAAATGATCGTCACCGTCTGGGGCGTCGGCTACAAGTTTGAGGCAGTGAACGACTGATGTGGCTGTTTCGCAGTGTTGTCGGCAAGCTATGGTTTACGATTTTGCTGCTCGTCTCGTGCGTGCTGTTTATTTTAAGCATTTTGCTCATTAAATTTTTGGAAGATTATTATGTGCAGGAAGCAGAAAACGACTTAACCCGCCTGGCGACGAAAGTGGCTGAAGTGATGCACGACTATCGCGATGAGCAGCTCGCCCGCTCGATCGCTTGGACGCTTATGGACAACCGCACGAAAGCCGTCATTGTCGCCGACGAGTCGCACTATTGGTATTCGCCTGGCGACGCTGGTTTGGATAATATGCCGCTGTCTTCCATCCGCCAAGATCGGGATTTGCGCCGTGTGCTGACCGAGCGGGAGACGGTGAAAAAACGTCTGTATGCGCCGGAGTGGCAGCCAAAAGAAAAGCTGCCCCGCGATATGATCATCGTCGGCGTGCCGATGTCGATGCCGGACGGCAGCCGCGGCGCTGTGTTTATTTACCAATCGCTTGAAGCGATTGAACAGGCGACCAGTCGTACGAAAGAGCTCATTTTTCTCGCCGCATTTATCGCCATTGTCATGACGACGTTTTTTGCCTTTTTCTTATCAACGCGCATCACCGCCCCGCTCCGGAAAATGCGTCAAGCCGCGTTCGAAATGGCGCGCGGCCATTTCGATATGAAAGTGCCGATTTTAACGAACGATGAAATCGGTGGGCTGGCGATGGCGTTCAACCAAATGGGGCGGCGTCTGCAGTTTAACATCAACGCCTTAAACCAGGAAAAAGAACAGCTCGCCAGCATTTTAAGCAGCATGGCCGACGGCGTCTTGACGTTTAACCGCGACGGGGAAATTTTGATTACGAACCCGCCGGCTGAGCGGTTTTTGCAGGCGTGGTATTTTGAGCAAGGGAGCGACGCGGAAGCGATGGCGCCGCTGCCGCCGCAAGTGAAAGAGCTGTTTGCCCGCGTCGTCCGCGAGGAGAAGGAGCAATCGACCGAAGTGACGCTGCAGGGGCGGACGTGGGTCATTTTAATGACGCCGCTGTACGGCAAAACGATGGTGCGCGGCGCGGTCGCCGTTTTGCGCGACATGACCGAAGAGCGGCGGCTCGATAAGCTGCGCAAAGATTTCATCGCCAACGTCTCGCATGAATTGCGCACGCCGATTGCCATGCTGCAAGGCTACAGCGAGGCGATCATCGATGATATCGCGGCAAGCGAAGAAGAGAAAAAAGAAATGGCGAAAGTCATTTACGACGAGTCGCTGCGCATGGGCCGCCTAGTCAACGATTTGTTGGATCTCGCCCGCATGGAAGCCGGCCATATCGAGCTAGCGTACGAACAAGTTAAGCTCGTTCCTTACATCGAGCGGGTGATCCGCAAGTTTCAAGGCTTGGCGAAAGAAAAGCAAATCGAGCTGACTGCTGAGTTTCGCGACCGGGACATCGAAATCGCTCTCGATCCCGATCGGATCGAACAAGTGCTGACGAACTTAATCGACAACGCTATCCGCCATACGGAATCAGGCGGCGCGGTCCGGCTCATCGTTGAACGGAGCGGCGACGGCGTGACAATCCATGTCCAAGACTCCGGTTCCGGCATTCCCGAGGAAGACTTGCCGTTTGTGTTTGAACGGTTTTACAAAGCCGATAAAGCGCGCACGCGCGGCCGTTCCGGCACCGGGTTAGGCCTTGCCATCGCCAAAAACATCGTGGAAGCGCATAAAGGGCTCATTACCGTCCATAGCAAACTGAACGAAGGAACGACGTTTTCCTTTTATTTGCCGTCCGGTGAGCCGAAAGAAGCATAGCGCCGTTTGGAAGAGCGGGGAAGCCGCCGCTTCCCCGCTTCTTTAGTGCTGGAGTGAGTAGATTGCCAGTCAAAGCTCATTATAGTGGTATAGACAACTAGATTATATAATGTTATAATAGGAACAGAAAGTGAGGAACCGCTATGAAGCGATGGATATTGAAAAATGCCGCGGTGTATGCAGAAACAGGAAACATTGAACAAGGGTATGTGCTGATCGAAGGGGAAAAAGTGGCCGCGATCGGTCCGATGTCGTCGTGCCCAGCGGATGCCGGAGCAGAAGTGATCGAGCTTTCTCCGCAGTTTGCCGTCGTGCCGGGATTCATTGACGTTCATATTCATGGGGCGGCTGGGGCGGATGTCATGGATGCGACCCCGGAGGCGCTTGACGCGATGGCGAAGGCGCTGCCGGCGGAAGGAACGACAAGTTTCTTAGCGACAACGATGACGGCGCCAGGAGGACAAATCGAAGCTGCGCTTCACAACGTCGCTCGCTATATGGCAGAGGCGAACAGGCCAGGGGCGGCTGAAGTGCTCGGCGTTCATTTGGAAGGGCCGTTTTTGTCGCCAAAGCGCGCCGGAGCGCAACACCCGCGTCATCTCGCCGATCCGGACATCTCACTGTTCCAGCGCTGGCAAGAGGCGGCGGGCGGCCATATCCGCCTTGTCACGCTTGCCCCGGAGCGGGATGGAGGGCTTGAGTTGGTCGCTTATTTAAAGAAAACGGGGGTTGTCGCATCGATCGGCCATTCCGATGCCGTTTACGATGAGGTCCAAGCGGCGGTCTGCGCAGGGGTGACGCACGCCACTCATTTGTTTAACGGGATGCGCGGCATCCACCACCGTGAACCGGGTGTCGCCGGTGCGGTGCTCATGCACGATGAGGTGATGTGCGAGTTGATTGTCGATGGGCTGCACGTTGCGCCGCCGATGGTCCGCTTTGCTTACCGGAATAAAGGAAGCGATGGGCTCATATTAATCACCGATGCGATGCGGGCAAAATGTCTAGGTGATGGGCGGTATGAACTTGGCGGCCGGGAAGTGATCGTTCGGGGCGGAGAGGCGCGGCTTGCCGACGGCACGCTGGCGGGAAGCGTACTCAAGCTTGGTGAGGCCATCCGCCGTGTGCTCGATTACACCGGCTGCACGCTTGAAGAGGTGATCCGCATGGCGAGCTGGAATCCGGCGAAACAGCTTCGCATCCTTGATCGGAAAGGAAGCTTGCGGCCCGGCAAAGACGCCGATGTCGTCGTCTTGAATGAGCAATATGAAGTCATGATGACGTTTTGCCGTGGTCAGCTTGCCTATCGCAACGTGGCATCCAATGGGGGCGCGGCGCAAGCGACAGCAGAGGAAGCGAAGGAGGCGATGAACGATGATCAAGCTCATCGAAGCAGCGGATTATGACGAGATGAGCCGCCAGGTTGCCGCGATCATCATCAGGCAAGTCAAGGAAAAGCCGGATGCCGTTTTGGGGTTGGCGACCGGCTCGACGGTGCTTGGCACGTACCATGAGCTTGTCGCCGATCACCGTCAAAACGGGACGTCCTACCGACGAGTGCGCACAGTCAATTTGGATGAATACGTAGGCCTTGGCCCGGATCATCCGAACAGCTACCGTTATTATATGAATCATCATTTGTTTGGCCAACTCGATATTCCGATCGATCAGACGCATGTGCCGGACGGTTTGGCCGTTGATCTTGACGAAGAATGCCGTCGCTACGAGCGGCTTATCGATGAATTGGGCGGCATCGATTTGCAGCTCTTGGGCATCGGCCGCAACGGCCATATCGGGTTCAACGAGCCTGGGACGCCGTTTTCGACAGCCACCCACGTCGTCGAGCTGACCGAGCTGACACGGGAAGCGAACGCCCGATTTTTCCCGTCGTTTGATGACGTGCCGCGCTACGCCATTACGATGGGGATCGCGACCATTTTGCGCAGCCGCCGCATCGTGCTGTTGGCGTCAGGGGAGGAAAAAGCAGAGGCCATTGCCCGGCTTCTCGAAGGCGTTGTCACACCGGACTTGCCGGCTTCAGCGCTTCACCTTCATCCGGACGTGACGATCATCGCCGACCGGGAGGCGCTAGCGCTCATCCCGAAGGAAAAGCGGCGGGGGATGCGCCATGATCGATAAACAGTCGCCGATTCCGATTTACTATCAGCTCGAGCAATATATGAAAGAAAAGATCGAAAAAGGGGAGTGGCAGCCGGGCGAGATGATCCCGTCTGAGCGCGAGTTGGCGGAAATGCATGACATCAGCCGGATGACCGTTCGGCAAGCGGTCAACAATTTAGCGAACGATGGCTATCTCATCCGCCGGCGCGGGAAAGGAACGTTTGTCGCCGCGAAGAAAATCGAGCAACCGCTGAAAGGGCTGACGAGTTTTTCCGAAGATATGCGGGCGCGCGGCATGACCCCCGGCACGATCGTCCTCAGCTTTGAGATGGTTCCGGCTTCCGAGAAGCTCGCCCAAGGACTTGGCGTCACGGAAGGCGATGGCCTTTACGAAGTCCGACGCCTTCGGTTGGCCGACGGGGTGCCGATGGCGCTCGAGACGCTCTATATTCCCGTCCGTCTTGTTCCGGGACTGACGCGCGATGTTGTAAACGGTTCCGTCTATGAATTTATCGAAAAAGAAAAAGGACTGATCATCGGTTCCGCTGTTCAAACACTGGAAGCATCTGTCGCCCGCAAGGTGGAGGCGGAGCATCTGAAGATTGAAGAAGGGGCTCCGGTGCTGCTGCTTGAGCGCCGCACGTGCCTCGCCGACGGTCGGCCGATGGAAGTCGTCAAGTCGGTGTACCGCGGCGACCGGTACAAATTTATGATTGAGATGAAAAGGGGAGGATCATGATGTTAGGCTTTTTACAGCGGCTTGGAAAAGCATTAATGCTGCCGATTGCCGTTTTGCCGGCGGCAGGATTGTTGCTTCGGCTCGGTCAGCCTGATTTATTGAATATTCCGTTTATCGCCGCCGCAGGCGATGCCGTGTTTTCCAACTTGGCGTTGATTTTCGCCATCGGTTTTGCGAAAGACGGCAACGGCGCCGCCGCGCTGGCTGGAGCGATCGGCTACTTTGTCTTGACAAAAGGGGCGGCTGCCATTGATAAGGACATTAATATGTCCGTATTAGGCGGCATCATCTCCGGGGTCATCGCTGGGCTTTTGTACAACCGTTATCACGATATCAAGCTGCCGGATTGGCTCGGCTTTTTCGGCGGCCGGCGGTTTGTGCGCGCAAATTGACAATTGCGTAACGCGCTTGCGCCTAAAAGTGAAAGACATGTCAAAAGTCAATGAAGCGGAGTTGAAGCGTTTGGGAGCGAAGGGCGTGCTTCGCCTCAACCAAACGGATTTGCAAGTGGTGATTGGCACCGATGTTGAATTTTTAGCCAACGCCATGCGAAAATGATAAGCCAAATGCATGAGAATGCAAGGGGGGAAGATATGGTTTTTTGATCGTGTTCGATGCATATATACCAGAAATTAAGATAAGGAAAGGTGTCCCCGCTCTTTTGGGGCACCTTCGTTTTTTGAAGTGGAGAGTAGGGCGCTCATCAAGAAGATGGGGGAGTGGAGTTGCGGCTGTGGGAAATGGACTGCCTTACACCCCAGCCTCTGTTTTTTTATTTTGTGCTAAAATAAAAAATAAATGCAAAAGTGTTGCAAATGGCGGGGAGAATATTGATGATCGCCGAGCCGTTGTTTCATCTCATTCTCATTTTCAGCGTATTGTTGCCGCTCGTGTCGTTGACGGTTTTAGCGCTGTTAGGGGTAGCGGAAAAAGAAGTAGATTATTGGCAGCTGGAACATGCGCGCATCCGTCTGGAAAAAGAGCTCCAAGAAAGCAAGTATATGCAGCTCCATCAACAAATCCGCCCGCATTTCTTTTTCAATGCGTTGAATGCTTTCTTATCCTTGGCTCGTCTAGGAAAAAATGAAGAAATGATCCGGGGGATGGAACATTTTGCGTTGTTTTTGCGCTATAGTTATGAACCGAAACAGCCGCTTATTCCGTTCAAGCAGGAATGGGCGCATACAAACAACTATCTGGCGGTGCAGCAGCTTCGCTTTGGCTCGAGGCTGTCGGTGTCGGTACACGTAGATCCGGACGGGGAGCGGGCGCTCATTCCTTGTTATACGCTGCAAACACTGGTGGAAAATGCGTTCAAGCATGGTCTTGAGAAAAAAACGGGTGAAAAATGTTTGACGATCGATTTTCGACGTCAAGGCAACTGGGTATATTTGCGCGTCTGCGATAATGGCAATGAAGGGAAGGAGTTGTCCATCGCGAATGGAGGTGTCGGCTTGGAGAATTTGCGCAAGCGGTTTGCTCTTTTGTTTGATTTGCCGACTCAGCTTGTGTTGCAAAAAGATGAACGCGGATGGACGGAGGCGCTTGTCGTTTGGCCGTATGTTCCAGGGGATGAGGGATGAACGATGAAGGTGTTGATTGTCGATGACGAATATTTGGAATTGGAGCAACTCACGTATTTGGTGAAGCGGAAATATCCACATTGGGAGGTATGCACGGCGGAGGATGCCGCAGAGGCGAAACGGTTGGCCGCGTCCCATCGCTTCCGGCTGGCGCTGATCGATATCCACCTTCCGGGACAGTCTGGGTTGGATTTGGCCCACGAACTCAAACAAAAACAGCCCGATCTCGCCTTGATCGTTATTACAGCCTACCAAGATTTTGCTTATGCCAAACGGGCGATTCAGCTTGAAGTGCTCGACTACTTGGTGAAGCCGCTCATTGAGAGCGAGTTTGATCAGGCGTTGTCGAAATTTGAACAAAAGCATCCGGAAGCGCTTGTCTCGTCCCCGCTCATCCGCGGGGCCCTCGAATATGTGCACCACCATTACGCGCAAAAAATCAGCTTGACCAAGGCGGCTGCCGCCGTGCACGTCCATCCGGCTTATTTGAGCAAGCTGTTTGTTGAGGAAGTCGGCATCCACTTTAAGGATTACGTCAATCGCTACCGAATTGAAAAGGCGAAAGAGCTATTGATCAAAAAGCCGGACTGGTCCATGGCGCGCATTGCTGAGGAGACGGGGTTTTCCAGCCAACATCATTTCAGCCATTCGTTTCGAAAATATGTCGGTGTGCCACCTACGAAGTATAAGGAGATCAATGGATAATGGACTGGTATATGCTTTTATTCATGGCATGCGTACTGCTGCTTGCTGCTGTGCCGCATATTGGTCGCTGCAGTTTTGTAGGGGCAGAGGCGCTTGGATTAAGCAAAGGGGTCAATGCCCTGTTAATGCGTTTCGCATCCGGAGAGCTGCTGTTGTTTGGATGTTATGCCTTTATTCATGGTGGAGTGGCGGCGGGGGTGGCGACGGCTATGGCGGTATGGGCCGCCATTTTTGTAGTTTGGCGTTCAGCAGCGGCTGTCCGCTATCGCTCCCTAACAGAGGACGGAGATCGTTGGCCGGACTGCTGTTTTACGGCGCGGGCTTTGTTTTTCTTTCGGTTTTTTGTTCGCCTTCTTTCTATTGGCCGGCTGCTTACCGTTGTCGTGTTATGCGCGTATTTGCTGCAACAACTCTTTCGTTTTTCTCCGTATTTTTTATTCATTTGGCTCGTCTATGTGTACGTGTTTACCGTGCTCGCCGGTTGGTTGGGAATGCGGAAAATCGGAACGGTTCTGTTATACATTGTCTATATAGTGATGGGAATGGTTCCGTTTGCCTATTATCTAACAGGCGGTGTGGCGCGGCAATATGAGATGATTGTGCGCACTGTCCCAGCTTTTCTCGATGTGAACATGGCTTCGTTGTTCGTGTTGTTTTGGGTTGTGCTGACGGCGGCTGCCGGGCAATGGTTGGCTGACGAGTATGTATGGGATATTGCATCAATATTGAAAAAAGAACGCGTTATGCTGACATTTTCTATGGCCGCGTTTTGCCTTGCTCCGCTTCCGTTGGCCGTCGCAGCCTTATGCGTCCCGTATGCGGCGGCCGCTTCGACTGCCGCCATACTGAAACGGTGGCTGCTCCATTCTTCTGTCTTGATTGCCTGGCCGCTTACTATTGCCTTGCTGGCGGCGTTGTCACTCAGCTTATCCCTTTCCTTGCATTCCGTTGTGCAAATCTTTTGGCGCAGGTGGAGCAGGCATCTCTCATGGACATATGTCATCTCTTTTTTGCTTGTACTAGCCCTCTTTTTTATTGCTCCCCTTCTTCCGATGCGGATGGTTATATTCCTGACCGCCTTGCTTGCCTCCTCGTGTTTTGGGTTGGTTGCTTTACGGACAGGAGAGAAACCGATGGGGGTTATAGGCATGATCGGATGGGCATGTTTGTTTGCTATCGCCTGGCGATGGGGAATGCGCTATCATGAGTTGGAGGCCATAGCATGGAATGGGATTGGCAGTTTCTTGTTTACTCAGATTTATCGATTAATTCAAAAAATAAAGAAGTAACAAAAATGAATCAAAAAAATGCAAAACAGTTTGTTTGCTCCCTGTTATAATGAGACAAAAACGAAAGGGAGGAAAGCGAACATGTCATTTGTTCCGTGCACGACGGCCATTTATGCATTTAGCAAAAACCACCAACCGGTTCGAACAGTCCAGTCAGGGGAAACGTTTGTCATCGAAACGTACGACTGTTTCCAAAATCAAATTACTTCAAGCGAAACGCCGTTTGACTCGATCGATTGGAATCATATCAATCCGGCGACCGGACCGATCTATATTGAAGGGGCGGAACCCGGTGACATTTTAGCGGTAAAAATTGAACAGATTCGCCTCAAAGGACAGGGGGTCATGGCTGTCGGCCCAGGGCTCGGGGTGCTTGGCGATCGGATTCCGCAGTTTGAGGCGAAAATGATTCCGGTGGAAGAAAACCGGGCCGTATTTGACGAGCATCTTTCTATTCCATTAAATCCAATGGTTGGCGTCATCGGGGTAGCGCCGAGCGGTGAGGATGTGTCGTGCGGAACGCCCGGGCCGCATGGCGGCAATATGGATACAAAGCTCATTACAACAGGGGCAACCGTTTATTTCCCGGTCTTTGTCAAAGGGGCGTTGTTCGCATTAGGCGATTTGCATGCGGCGATGGGGGACGGCGAAATCGGCGTGTCTGGCATCGAAATTCCGGGGGAAGTGACGGTCACCGTCCGGGTGATGAAAGGATATTCGCTCCACCATCCGCTGTTGCAAAACGATGATGGCATTGCGACGATCGTCTCGGCCAAAACGTTGGATGAGGCGGTCAAACAGTCGGTTGAGGAAATGGTTGATTTGCTGTTGCCGCACACTCCGTTGACGCTGAACCATTTGACGATGGTGCTCAGCGCCGCCGGCCAGACGCAAATCAGCCAAGTCGTTGATCCGCTTGTTACGGCGCGCTTCTTTGTGCCGCGCTTTGTGCTCGAGGCATACGGCGTCCGCCTATTTGGGGAGTAAGGAGGGACGGAGATGATGCAATTGGAAACGAAAACATCAGTCGAGCAGCTCGGTTATAAACAGGAATTAAAACGGTCACTCACCTTTGTTGACTTGTTAATTTACGGAATGGTGTTCATGGTGCCGATCGCTCCTTTCGGCATTTACGGGTATGTGGCCCAAGGGTCAAAAGGGATGGTCGCCTTAGCATACTTAATCGGAATGGTGGGGATGATTTTCACCGCCTTGAGCTACGCCAGAATGGCCGAGGCGTTTCCAATCGCTGGGTCGGTGTATTCCTACGCCCAGCGTGGGATTAATGAGTATGTCGGGTTTATGGCCGGATGGGTCATTTTGCTTGATTACATTTTCGTTCCGGCTCTTCTCTACTTAGTCAGCGCCGCCGCCTTGGCCGACATTGTGCCGCAAGTGCCGATTTACGTGTGGCTCGTTCTGTTTATCATTCCCAACCGAGAAGACCCCCACTTCTACGCGTGAGCGGAAGTGGGGGATGAATCGGCATTCGCCATCACTCTCTCTTGCCTTCAACGAACAAAAGGTGTAAAATAGAGGATAGAACAAATGTTCTGTAAGGGGGAGGGAAGGTCATGCACAAAGCCTACCGCTTTCGGTTGTATCCCACCCGAACACAAGCGGAGCTCATCCACCAAACGATCGGGTGCTGCCGGTTTGTGTACAATCACTTTTTGTCCGAATGGAATCAGGCGTATGAAACAACAGGGGTGGGGCTTAGCTATAACGAGTGCTCCAAGCGGTTGACTGCGTTGAAGCAAACGCTCCCGTGGCTGAAAGCGCCCGATTCGACCGCCTTGCAAAATGCATTGCAACAGTTGGCCGAGGCGTTTGATCGATTCTTCGATGGAATAGCGAATGCTCCCCGCTTTAAAAGCAAAAAACACCCGAACCAGTCGTACACCGCCCAGTGCAACTGCCCAAAGAAGGGGCGCCCATCGATCGAAGTGGACGGCCATCGGTTGAAACTCCCCAAGCTCGGATGGGTGGCGTTTGCCAAAAGCCGTGAGGTGGAAGGCCGCATTCTTTCGGCTACCATTCGCCGCAACCGAACGGGGAAGTATTTTGTTTCGATCCTCGTGGAAACGGACATTCCCTCATTGCCCCCAACGGACAAGCAAGTGGGCGTCGATTTGGGGTTGAAACATATGGTGGTTCTTTCCACTGGAGAGAAGGTCGAACACCCTCAGTATTGGCGCCGATACGAAGAAAAGCTGGCGTACTGGCAGCGGGTGATGGCCCGCCGGAAGCCGGGCGGTTCGAACTGGCGCAAAGCCCGCTTGAAAGTCGCCAAGCTTCATGAGAAAATCGCCAACTGCCGGAACGATTTCCTGCACAAACTGTCCACCCGCCTCATCCGCGAAAACCAAGTGGTGTGCGTGGAGGACTTGCGTGTGCAGAACATGCAGAAGAATCGCAAGTTGGCCAAACGCATTTCGGATTCCGCGTGGGGGCGCTTGCTTCGGATGCTCGAGTATAAAGCGAAATGGTACGGGCGGACGTTGGTTCGTGTCGGCCGCACGTTTCCATCGAGCCAATTGTGCTCGTGCTGCGGGCGCCGGCATGTTGAGGTGAAATCGCTCGACATCCGCGAGTGGGTGTGCCCGAACTGCGGAGCCGAACATGATCGGGACGAGAACGCCGCCCGAAATATTTTGCAGGAAGGGCTTCGTTTGCTGTCTTCGTAAGACAGCTGAACCGTGGGACGCACGGGGATGGCTTGGCGAACAGCCTGCCGTAGGGCGGGGGTTCCCAAGAATCTCCCACCTCGAAGCGCAAGCGTAGGTGGGAGAGCGTTCAATTGATCTTTTTGCGGCTCACCAACAAAGACTCCCGGCTAAGTGGAGAATTATAGACTCCTGCATGGCCTGACGCCGGCATAAAAGGCGTTGGGCCTTTGATTTTTGGCGGCGATGAAACGTTTTTCCGATCTCGACGTATTACATAGATGAAAGGTATGAGATTACGGCGCCTTGTCAAGGCAAAACGCGTTGTGCTTGTTCGCTGCATGGTGGGCGCCAATAAAAATTGGGAAACCGGAGAGGAGAAATGAGCATGTTTGGAAAAGTCGCCGCTGATGTGCTCGGATTGAGCGACATCGGCACGGTCATTCAACCGAAAGACTATGACAAAGTGGATGCCGATGATTATGTGATGCACGAGGATGGGGAGAAAATCTATTTTCTTATCAAATCGAAATCGGATGAGTATTGCTTCACCAACCGCGCGCTCATCCATTTGGACGGCACAAGCGCGACGAGCAAAAAACGGACGCTGCGCCGTTACGATTACTATAAGCATCCGATTTCCGACGTGTCGCTCGAAACAGCCGGGACGGTCGACCTGGACGCGGAAATCAAATTTAAAATTGGGCCGCACTCATACTCGATCGATGTGCATAAAAAGCATATTGAGGAACTGAAAGATTTGTATAAATCGCTGCTGGCGATCGCTGAGATTTGCCATGAAAACGAAATGAAGTTCGACTATGCCGAGCGGAGTCTGGAATTGGCGGCCAAGGTGTTTGCCAACATGCGCGGCGACGGCGCCAACATTGCGGCCGATTTTCAAGCGGTGAACGAATATGCGTTTCAATGGCTGACCGAAGCGAAAAAGAACTATACAGTGAAAGATTTCGGCTTTGTGTTTGACAAATATATTCAACAGTGACGAGATGAAGGTTGTATCGGGGAAAGACGCCGTGCCAGAGGCGAGGTATCTTTCCTTATTTTTTTTTCAAGATGGCAGTATAGATGGGGCAGCTGCTTTTTGTCTGCAGGAGAGGGCTAGGATCATTCCGCATATGTAGGAGGAGAGCGTGATGGATAAACACCAACAAGTCATGATCACCGTTTCAGCCTGCTGTAAATTCATAGTTGTCAAATGCTAAACGCTGCATTATTATAAAAATGTCCATATCCGACAAATTCATCAACTCGCAGCAAGGTGCCGTGAAGGCTTAATAGGGAATCCGGTGGGAATCCGGAGCTGTCCCCGCAACTGTCAATGCGGACGAAATGAAATCGCCACTGTACGGACAGATGGCTTGCGCTGTTTTCCGTACGGGAAGGCTTCAGAGTAGGAGGAAGCATGAGCCAGTAGACCTGCCTTGCTTGCAGCAGTTTCCGACTCTTCGGGGGGTGAGAAGCGGAAACGGTGGCACAGGCTTGTTTTGCGCCTGCATAGGCCGTTTCGCGCTCATTCCCCCGCCAGGACGGAATGGGCGTTTTTATTTTGCACAGCAGGAGGGGGAACAAAGAATGAAACGTTGGACATGGCCGACGGTGTTGGTGGCGCTATTCCTTTTGGCTGCCGTGCTAGTCGGTTGCAGCGGTGGGACCAATAGCAACGCCCAGCCGGCGAAAAAAGAAGAGCCGAAAACGGAACAAGCGGCGTTTCCGGTGATGGTGAAAGACGGGCTCGGCGAGGATGTGACGATCAAAGCCGAACCGAAAAAGATCGTTTCGCTCATCCCAAGCAATACGGAAATCGCCTATGCGTTGGGGCTTGGCGAGAAAATTGTCGGCGTCAGCGATTTTGACAATTATCCGGAAGACGTCAAAACGAAAACGAAAATCGGCGGCATGGAGTTTAACGTCGAGAAAATCATTTCGCTCAAGCCGGATCTCGTCTTGGCCCACGCGTCAAGCGCCCATAACTCGCGCGATGGCCTGCAGCAATTGAAAGACGCTGGCATCACTGTGCTCGTTGTCAATGATGCGAAGTCGTTTGATGATGTGTATGCGTCCATCGAATTGATCGGCAAAGCGACCGGGACGACGGGCAAAGCGAAGCAAGTGATCGATGAGATGAAAGAGAAGCTTGCGCAAATTCAAGAAAAAGCAAAACAAATCCCAGCGGACAAACAGGCAAACGTCTGGATTGAAGTGTCGCCGCCGCCGCAAATTTATACAGCTGGCAAAGGGACGTTTATGGATGAGATGCTTCAAGTGATTTCAGCGAAAAACGTCGCCGGCGGCTTGGAAGGCTGGCCGATGGTGACGGAAGAAAAAGCGGTCGCGTACAAGCCGGACGTCATCATCACAACGTACGGCGGAGCGAAGCAAGTGCTTGAGCGCGCCGCTTGGAAAGACGTGCCGGCGGTGAAAAACAAGCGGGTGTATGACGTCAACTCCGATTTAGTGAGCCGGCCGGGACCGCGCCTTGCCGAAGGGGTCGAGGAACTTGCCAAAGCCGTTTACCCGGATGTGTTCAAGTAAAACGCTGATGTACGCTCTGGCCGTTACAACGGCCGTCCTTTCGTTGCTCGTAGGGATATCGACAGGATCGCTGTCGATTCCCTTTTCTTCTATTATCGGCATTCTCGCCGCCGAATGGTTCGGGGTGCCGCTTCCGTCTGACATTCCGGCCGATTGGGTGCCAATTGTGATGGCCATTCGCCTGCCGCGCGTCGCGCTCGCCTTTTTGGTCGGCGCCTCGCTGGCGATGGCCGGCGCGGCGTTCCAGGGGCTTTTAAAAAACGCGCTCGCCGATCCGTACACGCTCGGCGTCTCATCCGGCGCCTCGGTCGGAGCGGTGCTTGTCATTTTTCTCGGCTGGCAATGGCCGCTGTTTGGGACGTTTACGCTGCCGGTTGTCAGCATTTTGTTCGGCATGGCGACGCTTGCTGCCGTTTTGGCGTTCACCCGCGCTGTTGAGCGGCAACTGTCGGTTGAGACGATCATTTTAGCCGGCATTATTTTCGGCGCCTTTTTCAGCGCGCTCATTTCGTTGATGATCGCCCTAACCGGCGAAGAGTTGCGGCAAATCATTTCCTGGCTGATGGGGAGCGTGGCGATGCGCGGTTGGAAGTACAGCGGGCTGCTCTTGCCGTTTTTTCTCATCGGCGCGGTGGTGCTTATCGCCAACGCCCGCGAGTTGAACGCGTTTGCTTTTGGCGAGGCGGCGGCGCTTCATGTCGGTGTTGATGTTACGCGCCGAAAAGTGATCATTTTGACGGCGGCGGCGCTGCTTACAGGGGCGGCGGTGTCGGTGTCGGGGACGATCGGTTTTGTCGGGCTTGTCGTTCCGCATATGGTCCGGCTCGTTTGCGGGCCGAACTACCGGGTGCTGTTGCCGCTGTCGCTCTTGTATGGCGGCGCGTTTCTTGTGCTCGCCGATGTGGCGGCGCGGACGATCATTGAACCTCGCGAACTGCCGATCGGCGTCATCACCTCGTTGATTGGCGCCCCGCTGTTTGCGGTGTTATTTTTCCGAAAAACAAGGCGAAAGATGGGATGACGATGCTTGAGGTGCGCGCCGTATCACATCAGTATGGGTTAAAGCAAGTGCTTGATCATGTGACGTTTTCCGTGGAAAAAGGGGAGCTGTTCGGCATCGTCGGGCCGAACGGCAGCGGTAAAACGACATTGCTCAAACTCATTAGCAAAGAGCTCCCGCTTGTAAGCGGGGAGATCACGATTAGCGGTCAGCCGCTTTCGGCGCTGTCAGCGAAGCAATGGGCGCGGATGGCCGCTGTCCTGCCGCAGACAGCGGAAACGGCGTACGGCTATACGGTCAAGGAAACGGTGGCGCTCGGCCGCTACGCCCATCAGCGCGGCTTGTTTCCAACGTGGACGAAAGAGGATGAAGCTGCGGTTCAAGAAGCGCTCGCCGCCGTCGGCTTGATCGACAAAATCGATGAGCCGCTTGAACGGCTGAGCGGCGGAGAGCGGCAGCGCGCCTATTTGGCGCGGGCGCTCGCTCAAGAGCCGCAGCTGCTTCTGTTGGATGAACCGACGAACCATATGGACATAAGCGGGCAAGTCCGGCTTTTGGACCGGCTCGTGGAAGCTGCGCGCTCCCGCGGCCTGACGGTTGTCGCCGTCTTTCACGATATGAACGTCGCTAGCTTATACTGCGATCGGGTGATTGTGTTAAAAGAAGGAAAAACAGCAGCGCTCGGCGCCCCGGCGGACGTGATGACGCCGGCGCTGCTTCAGGAAGTGTTTGCCGCGCCAGTGGTGCGTCAAGCCCACCCGGCGGCGGCGAAACCGGTGTTCTCGTTTGTGCCGAAAGGAAAAGAAGAATCACCAGCCGCCGGGCTTCGTTTGTCCTTTCTTGATGACGCCGCTGTTCTTGCCGCCCGAAAGCCGCTTCGCGTCCTGTCTTCTGCATTGATCGGCGCCGGGTTTCAATGGGCGACCCATTTCGTCAACCGCCAAGTTGGCTTGGATTATGATTGCCGCGATGCGGAAGAAGACATGCACCGTTATTTGGAGCAGCGCGGGTTTTTGCCGGAACGAACGGTCGGCATGATGACAGCGGTTGACGTCCGTGATGCTGTGTGGGTTCAGGAGGAAGGGGAAGCGTTTTTGGTTGCGGTCATGGCGACGGCCGGCGTCGGCAATGCAATTGATGCGGCGCGGTCGTGGCAGCATAAGCCGTTTGCGGTGAAACCGGGGACGATCAATATGGTTGTTGTCATTGATGGAAGGCTCACCGATGCCGCGTTCGTGCAAGCGGTCATGACGGCGACGGAAGCGAAGGCGAAAGCGCTCGCTGACCGTTCGGTTTGCGACCCGGAAACGGGGACAGTCGCCACCGGGACGTCGACTGATTCGCTCGCCGTGGCGGCGACGCAAACCGGGCGGACGTTTGCCTATGCCGGAACGGCGACTGAACTGGGGCGGGCGATCGGCCGGCTCGTGTATGAAGCAGTAACGGAGGCGCTTGACCGCTACAAGCGGCGGAGGGGACGGCCATGACGCACCTGTTCGCGTTGACGGTGGCTCTTCTGCTCGATGCCGCCTTTGGCGACCCGCGCTGGCTTCCGCATCCCGTGCGCGGCATGGGGAAGTTGATCGCTTGGCTTGACCGACGCTGGAATCAGGGGGCAAAGCGGCGGGCGAAAGGTGCGGCGGCCGTGGCGGCGGTGTTGGCGGTCGTTTATGGGTTGTCGGCGTTGGTCGTTTATGTGGGATATACGCTGTCGGTGTACGTGGGGGTGGCGGTTGAGGCGGCGCTCATTTTCACCGCCATTGCGACGAAAAGCCTCGCTGAAGCGGCTGAAGAGGTGCGCCGGCCGCTTGAAGCGGGCGATCTTCCTGCGGCGCGGCGGGCGCTGTCGATGATCGTCGGCCGCGATACCGAGCAGCTTGATGAAGCCGGCATCACCCGCGCCTGCGTCGAAACGGTGGCGGAAAATACGAGCGACGGCATCACCGCCCCGCTCTTTTATGCGGCCATTGGCGGCGCGCCGCTCGCTATGCTGTACCGGGCGGTGAACACATGCGATTCGATGATCGGCTATAAAAACGAAAAGTATCGCGAATTTGGCTGGGCGGCCGCCCGGCTGGATGATGCGCTCAACTACGTTCCGGCGCGGCTGACGGCGTTCCTCATGGTATTGGTTTACGGCGGCCGTCGCTTTCGCCGTTCGTTGGCGATTTTGCTTCGCGATGCCCGCCGCCATCCGAGCCCGAACAGCGGCTGGCTCGAGGCGGCGATGGCCGGTCTGCTTGGCGTGCAGCTTGGCGGAACGAATACATACGGCGGCGTCGTCTCAGAGCGGCCGACGCTCGGCGACCCGGATGTTCCGCTGCGCTCGGCTCATATCCGCCAGGCGGTCGGCATGATGATCGGAACGGTGCTTGCGTTTACGTTATTGCTATGGATCGGAGGGATGATCGTTGCGTTGGCCGGCGCATGGGGCGAATCCGCTCGCGCTTTATGAACAGTGCGGACTGGCGGCCCCGAGCGATTATATCGATTTCAGCGTCAATACGAATCCGTACCGGCTGCCGCCGTCGGCTTGGCCGGACGGCGAGGAATGGATCCGCTGGGCGGCGGAGTATCCAGATCCGGAAGCGAAGGCGCTTAGGGAGCTTCTTGCTAAGCAAGAACGGCTTCGGCCGGAGCAAGTGCTTGTGACAAACGGGGCGGCGGAGGCGATTTATTTGTTGGCCGCGCTGCTTGCCGGCCGGCGCGTCGGCATCTTGGAGCCGACGTTTTCCGAATACCGGCGCGCCTGCCTTGCTTACGGATGCGAAGTCAAGTCTTTGATGGCAGAGGAAAGCCGCGGCTTTTCGTACGACATTGACAAAGCGGCGGCATGGGCGTCGGAGTGCGACGCGGTCTTTTTCTGCCATCCGAACAATCCGACCGGAACCGTGATGCCAGAGCGGGAACTTCATGCGTTCATCGCCGCAGCGAACGACGCTGGGACGTATGTCGTCGTCGATGAAGCGTTCTATCCGTTTTGGAGCGGCGGATTTACAGCGGTGCGATGGCTGGGCCGCTATCCACGCCTCATTGTGCTTCGGTCGTTGACGAAAATCCACCATCTAGCCGGCGCGCGCCTCGGCTATGTGGCGGCTGATGAAGCGGTGATCGCTTCGCTGAAAACGCGTCAGCCGCCGTGGAGCACAAGCCGCATCGCGCAACAGCTGGCGCTTCGTTTCGCGGCGATGGAATCGTTTGTGGAGTGGACGAAAGAGCGAATCGCCGCCGAGCGGGAGCGGGTGTTTCGGTCGCTGCCGCCCGGCCGGTATGCCGTCTCGCCGTCGGTTGTCAATTTTTATTTGTTGCGCCCGCTCTCCGGTCGGACGGAGGAGCTGTTTTTCTATTTATTGCAACAAGGAATCGTCCCGCGGCATACGATGAATTTTCCTGGACTGGACGGACGTTACGTGCGGCTCGCGGTCAAAACGCAGGTGGAGAACGATCGGCTGCTTGAGGCGCTTGCGAGGTGGGACGGATGATTGTGTTTGTGAGCGGCGCTGTGCGCAGCGGCAAAAGCGAAGCGGCGGAAGCGTGCGCCATCCGGCTTTCTCGCGGCGGCCGGCTTCATTATATCGCCACCGCTCAAGCAACGGATGAAGAAATGGCGGAGCGCATCCGCCGCCATCGAGAGCGGCGGGCGGCGCAGGCCGCGTGTTGGACGGTGTGGGAAGCTCCGTTCACTTCCCGTGAGATTGTGGTTTCCTTGCAGGTTGGCGATGTCGTTTTGCTTGATTGCTTGACGGCCTGGCTGGCCGACGAACTGTTTTTCAGCGAAAGTTGGAAAACGGAAGAGTCCGCCCAGGCAACCGCCCGCCGCTTGCTTGACGAAGTGCGGGCGTGGGCTGCCGCCTGCCGCGCGGTCGTCATCGTATCGAACGAGCTGTTTTCGGGGGGAGTGCCGGATGATCCTGGCACATTCCGCTACATGAAAACGCTTGGGTTGCTTCATCAGCAGTTGGTTGCGGAAGCGGCGGTCGCCGCGGTTGTCGAATGCGGCCTTCTTCGGGTGAAAAAAGGGCGGTGGCCGCAATGAAGCAAGCATGGAACGGCTGGCTGTTGGCGCTGCAGCTGTTTACGATCATCCCGATTCGTCGCTCGATCGAATGGAACGGCGCCCATGTCCGTTGGCTCGTGCGCTGCCTGCCGCTTGCCGGGGCGCTGATTGGAATGCTTTCGGCCGGAGTGTATGCGCTCTTTTCATCGTTTTCGTTTGGCTCGCCGCTTGTTTGGGCGCTTTTCCTCCTTTGGCTGAGCATTTGGATGGCCGGGGGGATGCACGCTGACGGCTTTATGGATGTGAGCGACGCGTTTTTTTCGTATCGCGACGTCAAGCGGCGGCAAGAGATTATGTCCGATTCGCGCGTCGGAGCCTTCGCCGTCTTGTCGCTCGGTTGTTTGTTGTCGTTTCGCTGGCTGTTTTTGTACGAGTCGCTCCAGGCTGGCATACCGCCGGCGCTGTTCATCGCTGTTCCGTTGTTGTCGCGGACTGGTTCCGCCTTGCTTCTTTCCGTCGGCAAGCTGGCGAAGCCGACAGGAATGGCGGCGGCGCTAGGCGAATATAGTTCATGGCACGATGCTGTTTGGGCGCTTGGACTCGCTTTTGCGCTGCTTTCGCTTCTTTGTGCATCCGCTGTCATTCCTATGCAAACAGGGGCGGCGCTGGCCGCAGCGGCCGTGGTCTTGGCGGCGGCAGCCAAGCCGTGGGCGGGAAAACAGTTTGGCGGCATCACCGGGGATGTGCTCGGAGCGTTCATTGAAGGGGGAGAGACGCTGCTATGGGGCGTCATTTGGCTGTTACACTCATCCGCCATGGGATGACCGAACTAAATCGAAGGAAGGCGTATATCGGCTGGCTGGATGCGCCGCTTGCGGCGGAGGAGAGCGATAGGCTATGCCGGTTGCAGTGGGGGCCGTTTGATCCAGTGGACCTTCTTGTCACCAGCGACCTTCGCCGTTGCCGGGAGACGGCCGCCTTGCTGTTTGGCGGACGCGAAGCGGATTGGTGCACAAGCCGTTGGCGCGAACTTTCCTTTGGCGCCTGGGAAGGAAAAACGTTTGCTGAGCTGGAAGCGGAACCCGCTTACCGCCAATGGCTTGCGTCGCCCTTTTCTGCGGCGCCGCCCGGCGGGGAGCGCTATGCCGAGTTTCAGGCGCGCATCAAACAGGCGCTCGCGGAGACGATCGCTTTGGCCGAGCAAAGCGAAGCCCGCCATGTCGTGATCGTCACCCATGGCGGCCCGATGCGCTTCCTGCTTGGACAGTACGCGCCGGATGCCCGGCCGTTTTGGGAATGGGAGGTGCCGTTTGCCGGCGGATATACGTTTGAGTCGACGATCGAGCGTTGGAAAGGGGGAGAGCGGTGCATTTCGTTGTCGGCGGTGCGTTTCAAGGAAAACGAAAATGGGTGCGGGAACGGTACGGAATAAACGATGGAGTTCATATTGTATGGCATGACGGTTATGTGGAGCCGTATGGACCGCCGGGCGGCGTCAAAACGGCAAAAACGGTCGTCTTCGCCGGGTTGGAAGCGGCCATCCGCCGCCGGCCGGACGCAGACGAGTGGGAAACCTATTTCCGCGCTTGGAAGCGGTGGGAAGCGGCAAAGCCTGACCGTGCGGTCGTCTGGATCGGCACCGATGTGACGCAAGGCATCGTTCCGGTTGATTCGGAAGAACGGCGCTGGCGCGACGCAGTTGGAATGTGCTACCAGAGGCTGGCGTCCATGTGCTGCCGCGTCGACCGGCTTTGGTGCGGGTTGGCGGAACGATTGAAATAAGGGGGAGAAGAAAAGTGAAATTGTATACGCGGACCGGAGACCAAGGGAAAACGAGTTTAGTCGGCGGGCGCGTTGACAAAGACCATTTGCGCGTCGAGGCGTACGGGACGATTGACGAGGCGAATTCGTTCATCGGTTGGGCGCTTGCGCTGCTTTCAGGCGATGAGCGGTTTCGCGACCTTTGCGCCGAACTGCAAAAAATCCAGCACGAGCTGTTTGACTGCGGCGGCGATCTGGCCATCGTCAACGGCAAGCTGCCGTATAAAGCGAACGAGGAGATGGTCGCGTTTTTAGAGGAGCGCATTGATGCATACATGCAAGAGGCGCCGCCATTGCAAAAATTCATTTTGCCGGGCGGCTCCAAGGCGGCTGCGGCGCTTCATATGGCGCGCACGGTGACGAGACGGGCGGAGCGGTGCATCGTTTCCTTGCAAAAAGCGGAGCCGATCAACGATGTCGTGCTCAAATATATGAACCGCCTGTCCGATTATTTGTTTGCCGCTGCTCGGGTTGTGAACGCCCGTTTAGGGGTGAAGGACATCGAGTATGAACGG
Source organism: Geobacillus jurassicus NBRC 107829 (assembly GCF_001544315.1). GTDB lineage: Bacteria > Bacillota > Bacilli > Bacillales > Anoxybacillaceae > Geobacillus > Geobacillus jurassicus. The sequence goes on along the minus strand of NZ_BCQG01000018.1, from coordinate 22,270 downwards.
AGCGCCATTGTGTTCCGTGACAAGGAGGAGAAGCAATGACCCGCCGATTCGCTTGGATAGCTGTTTGTTTGGCGCTTTCTGTCATCGGATCGTTTATTAAGCTGCCGACGTTTGTCGGCAGCATCGCTTTAGACAGCGCGCCGGCGCTTGTCGCCGCTGCTGTGCTTGGCCCGCGTGCTGGGGCGGCCGTCGCTGGGCTGGGGCATTTAGTTTCGGCGTTGATCGGCGGTTGGCCGCTCGGCCCGTTCCATTGGCTTGTCGCCCTGGAGATGGCGGGGCTTGGCGCGTTGTTTGCCGCCATATACGGACGGGGATGGAAACTAGGCAGCGCTGTCGTATTTTTCATCGGCAACGCCTTCGCAGCGCCGCTGCCGTTGGCCGTTTCGTTCGGCTGGCCGTTTGTTTTCGCGGTCATTCCACCGCTTTCGACCGCCGCCGCGATCAACGTGTTGATCGCGATGGCTGTCATGCCGGCTGCCATACGCCTAGCGGCAAAGGCAGGGGTGGGGGCGCCGCATGCGTGACGTGCTTTTTCTTCCGTTTGCCGACGGCATGGAGCTCGCTGTTGCCGCCGACGGTTCAGCGGCGGTCGGGGACAAGCCGGCTGACGCCGTGTCCGCTCCGGTGGACGTCGTGGCGTATTTTGCCGTCCGCGTCGCTTTAATGGAATTGTTAAGCGTTGGGGCGGAAGCGAAAGCCGTTGTGCTGCAAAACTTCATCGCCGATGACCGGTGGGAAGCGCTTTGCCGCGGCATCAGGCGAGCGTGCCGCGAGCTGGGGATCGATCTCCCTATCACCGGCAGCAGTGAATCGAATTTTCCCACCGTGCAGTCAGCGCTTGGGGTAACAGCGATCGGGCTTGTGTCGGCCGGACGGAAGCGGATCGGCGTGACGCCGGATGCGGCAAAGTTTGCCGTCATCGGCCGGCCGCTCGTCGGCCCGGCCGTGCTGGCGCATTCCCAATGGGTCGCGCCGCTGTCGCTGTTTGTCGAACTCCTAGCTTCTCCATACATTTACGAGTTGATCCCGGTCGGTTCCAAAGGCATTTACTACGAATGGACGCAGCTGTTGACTGCCAACGGCCGCCAATGGCGGTCCTGCGCCTGCCCGCTTCCGCTGTTTGCCTCCGGCGGCCCGGCGACGTCGGTGCTTGTCAGTTACGATCCGGCTGGGGAAAGCAAAATAAAGAGACAAACCGGCCATCTCTTTTTTCCGCTGTTTGCTGAGCAGTAGCTGCCTGTTTTTAGGTCAAAAAAAGATTCTCTTTTCACGCTTGACCCATTATCATAAAGATAATGGGATTTTTTTGCTGTGGTCCATGGGGAGAATAGGGGGAGAGAAACGATGGACCCCGTCTTTGAACAGTTGTATGAAAAGTACCATGACGATTTGTTTAATTTCCTGTTCTACATGGTGCGGAATCGAGAGCAGGCCGAAGATTTGGTCCAGGAAGTGTACGTGAAAGTGCTGCGCTCATACAAGCGGTTTCAAGGGCAATGCAGCGAAAAAACGTGGCTGCTGTCCATTGCGCGCCATGTGGCCATCGACTTTTTCCGCAAGCAAAAGCGGCGGCGCCAATGGGCCGGCCCGTCGGAATGGAGCGAGGAGCAAATCGGCGTTAATGAGCTGATGCCCGAGGAAATTGCGATTCAAAAAGAGGAGATTCAGCTCATGTACCGTTGCTTGGCGCGTTGCACGGTCGACCAGCGGCTCGTGCTCATTCTCCGGTTCATCCAGTCGCTGTCGATTGCCGAAACGGCGGCGGCGCTCGGCTGGACGGAAAGCAAAGTGAAAACAACGCAGCACCGCGCGTTAAAGGCGCTCAAGCAGTATATGGAGGAAGAGGCAAAGCGGGAGGGATGGCGGCGTGAAAAAGCTCAATTGGAATGAGCGATGCATCGAACATGATCTTGAACAGCTGCCCGTCATCAAAGACCGGCGTACAAAAGAAGAGGTGTATGCCCAGCTGGCGCGCGCTCAGCGGCTGGCGCGTTGGAAGCGGCGTTGGCTTTCGGCGGCCGTATCGGCAGCCGTGCTCGCAGCGGCCGTTTATGCTGGTCCGCATCTCATCGTTCCAAAACGCGCGGACAAAAACGAGGCTTTCTCGTCCCCTGTTCAGACGCTGCAGGCGGATGGCGCTTCTTCTCATCCAGAAGTGATGACGGCCGCCGAAGTGGCGCCGATGGCTGTCACCGAATCGGGGAATGCGATGGTTGTCGCCCTGCCTGATGAGCACATCGGCCAAGTGGTGCCAGTGGCCGTGCCTCTTTTCGGGCGTCTCGCTCCGGAAGAACGGCTGACCGCGGCGTTGCGAGAGCTTGACCGCCCTCCGTTCAAGGAAGCGGCCGCATGGCTTGATGGCGTGAAGATGACTCCGGCGGCCGGCGATGGGCGCGTATGGGTTGTTCGCGTTCCAGCTGGCCATCGCGTATTTGCCGCCAGCCATGAGGAACAACGCCTTTTTTTCGAGGCGGTCGTGGAAACTGTGCGGCAAATGGGCGGGCGGAGCATCCGCTTTTTCACCGGGGAGGAAGAAGGCCTTCATTTGCCGTCAGTGGGGCGGTTCAAAACGATAAAAATCAGCGGGCAAAAACGAATGTATTATAAAAACCGCTCTTCTTTGTTCAGTCATGCGGTGCTCATTCCGATGCCAAGCAGCGCCCGTTCGTTTTCTGAAGCGCTGCGGCAGATGAAAAAATCGGCCATCCGCGGGCTTGAACCGGTTATTCCGTCAGGGGTGGAAGTTGGTTTGGTCGATGTTGATGGGCGTCATGCTACTGTTCGGATTCATTTTTCCACCTCGCCAAGTGCGGATGAAGCGGCGAGCATGGCAGAGGCGGTGTTGCTGACGGCGAAAGAGTTTGGCCTGCTTGACGTGACATTCGAGGCAAGCGGCTTATCGGCTCTTGGCCCATATCCGCTCGGGGAGCGGATCAACGTGCCCACCGGCCCGAACGCCGCGCTGCTGACGGCGGACGGCCCGTAGCCGTCGGCTCGGGCCATGGGCCGCATTTGTTACAGTTTTGTTAATGTCTTCGCCGTGCTGTTCTATCGGTGATGATTTTGACATAAGACATAGATGGCGCAAAGAAGGAAGGCAAGGAGGGTTGAGCAATGGAGGATATCATGACACGGTTCTTGGCAGTCGCCGGCGTAGCGGTATGCGTCGCGTTGTTGTTTCTCGTCGGCGCTAACGGGTGATTGGATGAATATTCGCAAAACGGTTGTCCTTTCTTGCGGTAATGCGTTATAATGAGAAAAACAGCAGGAGAGGAGAAACGCCGATGTTGACCGATTACCACAACCATTTGGAGCGGGGGACGCTGACGCTCGATTATTTGCGCCAATTCACCGATGAAGCGGCGAAAAAAGGCATTCAGCATTTCGGCATTTCCGAGCACGCGTACCATTTCTATCAAACGAAAAACATTTTGTCAAATCCGTGGGTCGAGGCGCGCCGCTGCTACGATATGGCCGATTACGTCCGGTTGTTCCACGAAGCGTGGGATGCGGGCATCGATGTGAAAATGTCGATTGAAATGGACTATACACCGGGCAAACACGAGGAAATGGCCGCCTTCATCCGTTCATACGAGTTTGACTATGTCATCGGTTCGATCCATTGGGTCGATGATTTCGGCATCGACTTAGTCGAATATCGCCATGAGTGGGAACGGCGCGATTTGTACGATACATACCGCAAATATTTCGACCAAGTCGTAACGCTCGCTGAGTCCAATTTGTTTGATATTATCGGCCATCTCGATCTAGTGAAAATTTTTAAATACGTCCCCGAAGATGAGGAATTTTTGCTTGAACAATACGACCGAGCGACAACAGCGCTCGCCAATTCGAAAACGTGCGTCGAAATCAGCACCGCCGGGCTGCGCAAGCCGATTGGCGAACTGTATCCGGATCCGCGCCTGTTGAAAATGTGCTATGAAAAAGGTATTCCGATCGTGTTGTCGTCCGACGCGCACGTGCCTGAGCACGTCGGCGCCGACTTTGACAAGGCGGTCGAACTCGCCCGCAGCGTCGGCTACACCGAGCTGATGACGTTCTCGAAAGGCGAGCGGAAAGCGGTGCCGCTCGGCTGAACGGAACGAATGGATGAAGCACGCAGGCTTCTTAATGGGAGACTGCGTGTTCTTATGATTGGACGGCGGTTTCGTTGCACGATGGATGATATAATAAATGTGAGGGACGTATGATGCTTTATGATCGTCTTCGGGAGAAGCGTGACCTAATTTTCGAAGTTGCCCAGAAACACGGTATTCAAAATATAAGGGTTTTCGGTTCGGTTGCAAGACTAAAGGATGTGCCTGAAGGTGATCTTGATTTACTTGTGAATGTTGAAGAAGGAAGAAGTTTGTTTGATTTAATTCGCTGCAAACAAGAAATGGAAGATTTGCTCCAAGTGAAAGTCGATGTGGTTACAGAACATGCTCTGCACTGGCAGATCAAAGAGGACGTATTAAACGAGGCGATCCACCTATGAAAAACGACAGGCTCTATTTGACGCACATTTTGGAGTGCATAGAAACTATTCAGTCGTACATTCCGAAGGCCATAATGTGAAAAAGCGCAGGTCCCTTTTTAGGATGCCTGCGCTTTTCGCATGTCCGGCGTTCGAGCGGGCGGTTACGCTTCGAGCCGTTTCACCGTTTCGATGTCATCAATTTGCGCCAATGCGTTTAATACGGCGTCATCGACCGGTTTGTCAAGCGAGAGGATCATCATCGCTTTTCCGCCGGCTTCTTGGCGGCCGACTTGCATCGTGGCGATGTTGACGTCATGCGCTCCGAGCACGTTCCCGACTTTGCCGATCATCCCCGGACGGTCTTGGTGTTGGATGTACAAAAGATGGCCCTCCGGGGCGAAGTCGATGGCGACGCCGTCAAAGTGGACGATGCGGTCGCCGTAGTTCGGCACGTGCGTTCCTTTGATCGTGAACGTTTTGTTTTCGCCATGGACGGTGAGTGAAATGCAGTTGGCGTAGCCGTGCGTTTCATCGGAAAATTTTTCACCGTATGTGATGCCGCGCTCTTTCGCGATCATGGCGGCGTTCACCTCGTTGACGGTTGAGGCGACGCGCGGCCGCAGGAAGCCGGCAAGCAGGCTGCGGGTGATATACGTCGTCTCCAAATCAGCGACCGTGCCGGCGTAGGTGACCGACAGCTCTTGCACCGGGATGTTCATAAACTGCGACGCAATTAAGCCGAGCTTGCGCCCTAAATGATAGAATGCTTGAATTTTTTCATAGACGTCTTTCGACAGAGCCGGCAAGTTGATCGACGAGGTGACCGGCTGTCCTTCAAAGAAGTGAAGCAGTTCTTCCGCCACTTGGGTGGCGACGTTCAGCTGCGCTTCAACGGTCGATGCCCCCAAATGCGGCGTAACGATCACATTGTCAAACGTCAAAAGCGGGTGGTCGCCCGGTGGTTCTTGTTCGAAGACGTCGAGGGCGACGCCGGCGACATGTCCGCTTTCCAAAAACGGAATGAGCGCCTGTTCGTCGATGATGCCGCCGCGGGCGCAGTTGATCAAATAGACGCCTTTTTTCGTTTTTGCCAAGTTTTCTGTGCCAAGCAAGCCTCTTGTCTCTTTCGTGAGCGGCGTATGGACGGTGATGATGTCAGCCGCCGCCAGCACTTCATCAAGCGATTGAATCGACACGCCGAGTTTTTCGGCGCGCTCTTTCGTCAAAAACGGATCGTAGACGAGCACAGTCATCCCAAAGGCGCGCGCCCGTTTGGCGACTTCCGAACCGATGCGGCCGAAGCCGATGATGCCAAGTTTCTTGCCGAACAGCTCCTTGCCGACAAACGCCGAGCGGTTCCATTCCCGCGATTTGACCGAAATGTGCGCCTGCGGAATATGGCGGACGAGCGCCGCCATCATGGCAAACGTATGCTCGGCGGCGGAAATCGTATTGCCGTTCGGCGCGTTGATGACGACGATGCCGCGTTTCGTCGCCGCGTCGACATCGATGTTGTCGACGCCCACCCCAGCGCGGCCGACGATTTTCAAATTCGGCATTTTCTCTAATAGTTCTTCTGTCACTTTGGTGGCGCTGCGCACGAGCAAAGCGTCAAATGTATGCAATTCGCCTTCCGCTTCGCTCACTTTCTTTTGCACGATGTCAATGTGCGCCGATGTACGCAACGGCGCCAACCCTTCTTCGCTGATGGCGTCGGAAACGAGTACGCGAAACACAGTGGGTGCCCCTTTCTGTTTCAAGGATGTTAAATTTCTGATAATTTAACATGCGAAAGCGGTTTCTGTCAATGGGAGAAAGAGAAGTCATACCAATGAAAACGTTTTTTTGTTTTGGAATGTTCGTATTTTGAAAAAGAAAAGCGCCCATATCTAAAAATATGGGCGCGATTGTTCGGGAATAGAAACATACAGCGTTTCCGATGAAATAAGCGTCTTCGTTCAGAATTATTTATTTTTCTGTTCATTGTAGCGGGCGATGCACTCGTCGATCAATTTAGCGGCCGCTTCCGGCCCTTCCCATGTGCCGATTTCCGTCCGTTTCCCTTGCAAATCTTTATACCGCTCAAAGAAGTGAGCGATTTCTTTCAGTTTGTGCTGCGGAAGATCCTCAATCGAACGTACCTCATCAAAGCGCGGATCTTCGACGGGAACGCCGATCAATTTCGCATCTTCTTCGCCGCTGTCAACCATGTTTAAGTAGCCGATGACGCGCGTGTCGATGACGCAGCCCGGGAACGTCGGATTTGTTGTGATGACCAAAATGTCGAGCGGATCGCCGTCAAGCGCCAGAGTATTTTGCAAGTAGCCGTACTCAGCCGGATAAAACATCGGGGAATACAAGACGCGGTCGAGCTTGAAAATGCCCCGCTCTTTGTCGAATTCGTACTTGTTTTGGCTTCCAGTCGGAATTTCGATAAACGCTTCGACAACTTTATTTTCAAATGCCATAACCCGTTCCTCCTTTGCTGGTTATGTATGCATGGAAACTTGTCCACCCAGCCAGGCGCGGCGGACAAGACAATCTTATTGTAGCACGTCCGCCCAAGATGCGCTACTTGTGAAATGGCATTTTTTCACGCTTGCACCAAAAAACCCTCTTGCCGACAAGGCAAGAGGGAGAATGTCAGTCGAATTTATTAGTCGAATTTATTCGGATCGCCGTCAAACGGCTCGTCAGCGACTTTAATCGACTCGGTCGGACAGCCTTCAAAAGCGTCCATCATATCATCAATCAAAATTTCTGGCACTTCGACGATGCCTTGGTTGTCGTCAAGAGTGACGTAGGCAATGCCGTCCTCGTCATAGTCGTAAATGTCCGGAGCGGCGGCGCCGCAAGCCCCGCAGGCGATGCAAGTTTCTTTATCCACAATCGTATACTTTGGCATAAAAATCGAACCTCCCCAAGTTTATTGGAAACGGACGGGCCATCTCCGTGTTGCCTGCTCGGAAATGAACTTTTCACTTTTATAATAAGACCGCACGGCCCGCTTTTCAACAAAAAAATCGCTCTCTTGTATTTTTACACATATGCATCTTATTTAATTTTGTTATTATATGGCTGAACTGCTGCCAGCCGTTCGACTTTTTTCCGCCGACCGGCCGGGCGATTTTTGCTACAATAGAGGCGAAGGAGGAACTTGTGATGCGCCAACGCTATGCCTCTTTTTTGCTCGCCCATTGCCTGCGCCGCTTCAACGGCGAACGGACACTGGCGGCGGTATACCATTTGTTTTCTGGAAAAAAGTCGGCGCAGACGTTGCAAGACAGCAAATGGTTTCAACTTGAATCGTTTTTCGGCACGTGGAAAGACGTGACGATGGCTGTGCTTGAGGGAGCGGCGAGGACGCTCGTTGAACAGCGGTTGGCCGCACCGGGGGGGAACCGGACGTACAGGCTGACGGGGGAAGGGCGGAGGTGGCTCGCCGAGCAGGAGACGTTCTTTCCCCGCCATCTGAACGGCTGGCGCTATCATGAGGCGGAACCGCTGTTTTGGCAGCGGCTTTCGCTCATTGGGCAAACGTTGTCAAACCTCGTTTATGGGCGGCGTTTTGTTCCGATTTGCCGCGATGAACGGACGCTTCAGTGGGTGAAGCAATATTTGCTTGCGAAAGGATCGCGGCAAACGCTGGCCGAGTTGTTTTACAAGGAGCTCGTCCAATTGCTTGAGGCCGTTTCGGAAGAAGCGGCGGCGATCTTTACGCTGCGGCTGACAAGCGCGGTCCGCATCGGCTGGACGATGGAGCAAATCGCCGCCCATTTGCAAAAAGATGCCTTGTACGTGCAGTTTCAGTTCCGCAACGTGCTTCATTACATGATGGCGGAAGCTGAGGCTGGACGCGCTCCGATGATGGCCGAGTTGATGAGCGGACTGGCACCGGCGGTGCTGACGCAATCGGCGCAAAAAACGTACGAATGGCTGCAGAAAGGAAAAACGGTCGGGGAGATTGCCGAACTTCGCCGTTTGAGGCGAAGCACGATCGAAGACCACATTGTCGAAATCGCCGCCAATGTGCCCGGCTTTTCGATCGCCCCGTTTGTGGATGATGAGAAGGCGGCGTCCATCCGGGCGGCGGCGCGGGCGCTCAAGACGCGCAGGCTCAAGGAGATTCGCGAGGCGCTTGACGGCAAGGCCAGCTATTTTGAAATTCGGCTCGTGTTGGCAAAGGAAGTGGGACGTTGGACGAACTGACGAAAATGTTGCGCATGTGGTTTGGACATGACTCGTTCCGCCCGGGGCAGCGGGAAGTGGCGGAAGATGTGCTTGCTGGGCGCGACGTGTTGGCGGTGCTGCCGACCGGAAGCGGCAAGTCGCTTTGCTACCAGCTGCCGGCGTATTTGCTTCAAGGCAGCGTGCTTATCGTTTCGCCGCTTGTGTCGCTCATGGAGGACCAAGTCGAGCAGCTGCGCCGGCGCGGGGAAAAGCGGGTGATTGCTTTTCACAGCCTGCTTGATGCCGAAGAAAAATGGCAGGCGCTCGCTTCGCTTGAAGCGTTTCGTTTCATTTACGCGTCGCCGGAGATGCTGCAGTCGGCAAAATTTTTAGCGGCGCTTCGGCGCGTACGCTTCTCGCTGTTTGTCGTCGATGAGGCGCACTGCATTTCTCAATGGGGATATGACTTTCGCCCAGACTTTTTAAAGCTTGGGGAGATCCGGCGCTCGCTCGGAGCCCCGCCGTGTTTGGCGTTGACGGCGACGGCGCCGCCCGAGGTGCAGGATGATATCATTCGCACGCTCGGAATGGATGGCGCCCGCCGCCATATTTATTCCGTCGACCGCCCGAACATCGCCTTACAGGTGGAGCACTGTTCGTCAACAGAGGACAAAGCGGCGCGCTTGGCCGACTATGCGAGGCGTCTCGAAGGCCCGGGGATCGTTTATTTTTCGAGCCGGCAATGGGCGGAAGAGATGGCGCGCCGGCTCGAACAGTGCGGCGCGGGGCGGGTGGCGTATTATCATGCCGGCATGGACGGGGAACAACGGCTGCTCGTGCAGCAGCAATTTTTATACGGCCAGCTTGACATCGTATGCTGCACGAGCGCGTTCGGCATGGGCGTGAACAAAGAAAACGTCCGGTTTGTGCTTCATTTTCATATGCCGGCCCAGCTCGAGGCGTACGTGCAGGAAATCGGGCGCGCCGGGCGCGACGGGGCGCCAAGCCTTGCCGTGCTATTTTACGCGGACGGCGACCGGGCTATCGCTCAGGCGGTGGCGGAGGCGGAGCTGTTAAGTCCGCACGAGCTGCGTGAGTGGTGTTGGCGGCTGTCGGAAGGATCTGGATGGGAAACAGCGATGGCGGCGCTCGAGGCGGCCGGATTAACCGACATACAAAAGCGGCTGTTGGCGTATTTTTTAGAACGGGAACAACGGGTGATGCCTGGTCGGCTGACGGCAGAGACGAAAGAGCGGCTGTACGGCAAGATGGCGACCGCTATCGAGGCGCGGCGGCGCTGGAAGCGGAAAAAACTGCAGGAAATGGATGAATGGGTGCATTTGTCCTCGTGCCGGCGTCAGGCGCTTGTCCGCGCGTTTGGCGAGGAGCTGACGGATCGGCGGGATGTCTGCTGCGATCGCTGCGGGCTTTCGCTTGACGGCTATGAGCGAGCCGCCCGCCGTCCGGAGGCGGCGCCGGTTCGCCATTGGCGCGAGGAGCTGTGGGACATGTTTTTTGGCGGGGGGGCGGACGAATGAAGCGGCAAAGTGAACAAATCCGGCAGATGACGGAGCGCGAGGTGCTTTTTCACCTTTATTTAACGCAAGGGCTGCTGCTTCTTGCCGCCGGCGGCTGTTCACTCTTTTTGTTCGATTGGGCGGAGTGGCGCCAGCTTTGGCAGTTTGATCTCATCGATGTGCTGCTATACGGAGCGGGCGGGGCGGCGCTCGTGCTGACGGCCGATTTTTTGGCCATGCGCTATTTGCCGGATGATTGGCATGACGACGGTGGAGTGAATGAAAAATTGTTCCGCCGCCGCTCGATTGCGCATCTCTTTTTTTTATGCGCGCTCATCGCTGTGACGGAAGAATGGCTGTTTCGCGGCATCGTGCAGACGCATTGGGGGCTTTGGGCGGCAAGCGCCATTTTTGCGCTGTTGCATGTGCGCTATTTGGAAAAATGGTTTTTGTTTTTGATGGTGGTGCTCGTCAGTTTGCTTCTCGGCGCGCTTTACGAACAGACCCAGAGTTTATGGGTGACGGTTGTCGCCCACTTTTTGATCGATGTGGTGCTCGCTTTGCATATTCGGCTGCAGCGGGAGGAAGGGGTGAAGCGATGAAAGGAATGGAGGGGCGCCGGGCAGGGCGGCGCTTGCGGCTGGATGAGAGCGCGCCGCCCTCACGCATCAAACGGCGGCGGAAAAAAGAGGAACAAAAGCGAAAATACGTACCGTCCCGCCTGCTTGTGTTTTTATTTTTGGCGCTGCCGGCGGCCGTGCTGGCCATCCATCATGTCCAATCGAAGTCGGGCACGGTCACGGTCGTCCGGCATGAAGGGGAGAGCGGCCGTGAGACGGTGCGCATTATTCGGGACGACGAAGTCAAGGGAGCCAAACAGGCGGCCAAACCGAAGCAGAAGGGCGCTGCCGATCAAGGAGACGTCGGCGATCGGGAAAAGACCGACACCAGTGATGAACGAGGAAAAATCATCACCCATGTCGTCGCGGCCAATGAAACGCTCTACAGCATCGCCATGAAATATTACGGCACGCCTGATGCGATCGATCTCATCAAAAAGGAAAACGGCTTGTCGACGGGCCGTCTCAAGCCAGGGCAAACGCTGCGCATTCCGCTTCGTGAAGAACATTGAGCGGCCGCCTTTTTTGATCAAAAAATATGCCTGCCTCCCCTTGCTTTTTTGTTCTAACGCAGTTGGCCGCAGCATATGATGGACAATAGAATGGGACAAGGGGGAGAGGATGATGGTCCATTTTCCGGATGAATTTCCCCTCGATGAAGTGGCGAAAGAAATGTTGCTCGCTGTCATCGAAAAAAAGAAAAAATGGGAGCGGTTTGAAAAGCGGACGTTGCTTTTGCAGGCGGCCGCGTTTGTCGGCTTGGCCGTTTTCCTTCTTTATATTTTGGCCAAGGCGGCGTCTTTCGGGACGTGGGGCGAGCGGATCGCCTGGTTTTTCGCTGCGCCTGTCCATGTGTTCATTCTGCTTCTTCTAGGCACCGTTTATTGGGCGGGCGTCTACTACAAAGGAAAAAGCGAAAAGGCGGAAGACGATTTTCACGCCCTTCGCTGTGAGATCATCCAAAAAAGCATCGATTTATGGAAAGACGAAGAACAGTGGAACGGGCGCCATCGATTGTTTGAATGGATGAAGCGGGAGTACGACATCAATCTTTATTATGAACAAAGCTGAGCGGGGGTTCCGCCCAGCTGCCGTTGGCTTAGAAAACCTTTTTATGGTTGCGCTCCTCTTTTAAAATTTCCACCGCTTCGCGGAACCGCTGGGCATGGATGATTTCCCGCTCGCGCAAAAAGCGGAGTCCGTCGTTTAAATCGGGGTCGTCGCTCATATTGATGATCCACTGATAGGTCGCGCGCGCTTTTTCTTCGGCCGCGATGTCCTCATACAAGTCGGTGATCGGATCGCCTTTCGCTTGAATGTATGTCGCTGTAAACGGATTGCCGGCGGCGTTATGGTAAAATAGGGCGCGCTCATGGTCGACATAATGCGGTTCCAGCCCAGCTTCTTTTAATTGTTCGGGCGTCGCGTCCTTCGTTAATTTGTACACCATCGTCGCGATCATTTCGAGATGGGCGAGTTCTTCCGTACCGATGTCGTTTAGCAGCCCGATGACTTTTGGCGGCAGCGTATAGCGCTGGTTTAAGTAGCGGAGCGCCGCCGCCAGCTCTCCGTCCGCCCCGCCGTACTGTTCGATCAAATATTTCGCCAGCCGCGGGTTGCACGTGCTGACGCGGACCGGGTATTGCAGTTTTTTCTCATAAATCCACATGATCCGTTCCTCCTTGCGTTCATGATGGATCGGCTACACTTGCCAAGGCCACGGTGCGTCGTCCCAGTTCCATGGGTAGTTGGAATAGCTATGGCCAAACTGCTCAAGCGGGCCGTAGGCGGCTTCAAACTGTTTTTTCAGCTGCTTCCGTTTTTGCGCCAGTTGGTTAAACTGTTGAATCGCCTGGTAGTCGTTTGGATGGGTGTCTAAATACAGCGTCAGCTCGACGAGGGCAAAGTCGACGGCTTGCAGCTCCTCGAGCTGCTCGTAATACTCTTTCGGCATTTGTTTCATGAGCCATCACCTTTTGTCTTCGTTTCGTAAGGGCTGTAGTACGGATCGTAAAATACTTGCCAAAGCGTCCCTTTCATCAATGCTTCGCGAAGCGGAAATTGCGGCAAGTTCGGCGGCTGGAATCCAACGTATAAGTTTGGCGCGGTGACGTATGTTTTCACGCGGATCGGCGGGCACGGGTCAAACGGGCTGATGTACGGCTCATATTGTTTTCGCGTTGTGAACATGAAACCCCTCCTTTTTTGGCAAAGTTCAGTCTATATGTATGATAGAGCAGTGTCGTTCATGCCTGTTTGTCATGACGAATCATGGCAATAATAAGGAGGAAAAAATGGGCCGCCTATGGGTGATCGCCTCTGTCGCTGTCATGTGCACGTATTTGTTTTTTCGCTGGCTGCCGCCGTTTGAGCCGTTTTCTCCAGCCTTGTTTTTGACGCAGCTGTTGTTTTCCCCGCTTAGAACATGGCTTTCATTCGCTTGTTTTTTGCTTGGCGTCGCCGCCAACGGAACGCTTCTCCGCATCGCTGCAGCCGGGACGATGCGCTTGTTGTCCGGCCGGCGGCTCCGCTTTGGCCAATGGCTGTTCAGCTTGGCGGCGCTCGGCCATTTGTATTGGGCGTTTCGGTTTCATTGGCGACTGGCGGCGCTTTTTTTCGTTTTTTCCTGTTTATATGGTATGATGTCAATGAGAAACGGTCGGTCGACGCAGGGCAGCCTGCTTTAGCAGGAGGAATTTATACTGTAATAATATGGTAATTATCGCCCTTATGAAAGATGAGCATCACATTTCGCTTTTGTTGAGCGGCCATACGCACGGCGGGCAAATCCGGTTGTTTTCGTTTGGGCTGTATGAAAAGAGAGGACTTAAATGGCGCGGCCGCACTGCTTTATTCACGAGCAACGGCTATGGAACGATTGGGGCGCTGCTCCGCCTCGGAGCGCCGGCAGAGGCTCATCTCATCACGATTGCATCTGAAAAGCAAACTGCTGAGAAAAAATGCTTGTCTAAAACAGGGCAAACGATGTAAACTCATTAATAACAATAAAACGAACCAATTGCCGCTTGCGTCATACAATAACGGTAAGAGATGGCTCTGTAGGTAAGGAGGGGTGCCGATGCGTCTTGAGCGCTTGACCCACAACAAAATTAAAATTTTCCTGACGTTTGACGATTTGCTGGACCGCGGGTTGACGAAAGACGATTTATGGAAAGATACGTTTAAAGTTCATCAGCTGTTCCGCGATATGATCGAGGAAGCAAGCGAAGAGCTCGGTTTTGAGGTGAACGGATCGATCGCGGTCGAAGTGTACTCTTTACCGGCACAGGGCATGGTCGTTATCGTCACAAACGAAGGCGACTACGACGACATCGAAGAAGAGTTCGCCGACGATTATATCGAAATGCAAGTAACGCTCGATGAGAGCGATGACATATTTTACGAATTCCAAACGTTCGAAGATGTCATCCAGCTCGCTCATCGCCTCCATGCGGTCGGTTGCCTTGACGGCACGCTCTATTCCTACCAAGGCCGCTTTTACTTGCATGTTCCTGATGAACCGCCGATTCCGCTCGACAACTTTGTCGCCTTGCTGGCCGAGTTTGGCAGCCCGGCCACGATAACGATACATCGTGTGCAAGAATATGGGAAGCGGCTGATCGAACGCCGCGCGATCGAGCAGCTCGTTCGTTATTTCCGCGCCAACTGAGGAAGAGAAAGACTCCTTGAAATGGACAAGGAGTCTATTTTTTCTCGCGGGTCGTTCCGTGGGCCGCTTCGTCATTTTTCCTTTGCATCCGCCAACAGAAGGTGTATACTATGACATGAAAGGCGACAAATTATTATAGCGAGCTTATAGGAGGTTTACGGTATGGCAGCCGATAAGCATACGGAAGAGAAAGAACAACAATACGACGTGCTGGCATCGACACAAATTGTTATACATAGAGCGTTGGAAAAGCTCGGCTATCCGGAAGAAGTGTACGAGCTGCTGAAAGAGCCGATCCGCGTGTTGACGGTTCGCATTCCGGTGCGCATGGACGACGGGTCGGTGAAAATTTTTACCGGCTACCGCGCGCAGCATAACGATGCGGTCGGTCCAACGAAAGGCGGCGTGCGCTTTCATCCTGATGTGACGGAGCGCGAAGTGAAAGCGCTGTCGATTTGGATGAGCTTAAAGTGCGGCATCGTCGACTTGCCGTATGGCGGCGGCAAAGGCGGCATCGTCTGCGACCCGCGCACGATGTCGTTCCGCGAGCTCGAGCGGCTAAGCCGCGGCTATGTGCGCGCCATCAGCCAAATCGTCGGCCCGACAAAAGACATCCCGGCGCCGGACGTGTTCACGAACTCGCAAATTATGGCGTGGATGATGGATGAGTACAGCCGCATCCGCGAGTTCGATTCGCCGGGCTTTATCACGGGAAAACCGCTTGTTCTCGGCGGTTCGCACGGCCGGGAAACGGCGACGGCCAAAGGAGTGACCATTTGCATCCGCGAGGCGGCGAAAAAACGCGGTTTGTCGCTCAAAGGGGCGCGCGTCGTCGTGCAAGGGTTTGGCAACGCCGGCAGCTATTTGGCGAAGTTTATGCACGACGCCGGGGCGAAAGTCGTCGGCATTTCCGATGTGTACGGCGCCCTGTACGACCCGAACGGGCTCGACATCGACTACTTGCTTGAACGGCGCGACAGCTTTGGCACGGTGACGAAGCTGTTTAAAAATACGATTTCGAATAAAGAGCTGCTTGAGCTCGATTGCGATATTTTGGTGCCGGCGGCCATCGAAAACCAAATTACGGCCGAGAACGCTCCGCGCATCAAGGCGAGCATCGTCGTCGAGGCAGCGAACGGACCGACGACGCTCGAGGCGACGGAAATTTTGACGCAGCGCGGCATTTTGCTCGTTCCGGACGTGCTTGCAAGCGCCGGCGGCGTGACCGTGTCGTACTTCGAATGGGTGCAAAACAACCAAGGTTACTATTGGACGGAAGAAGAAGTCGAACAGCGGCTTGAGAAAGTGATGGTCAAAGCGTTCAACAACGTGTATGAAATGGCGCAGACGCGCCGCGTCGACATGCGCCTTGCCGCCTACATGGTCGGCGTCCGCAAAATGGCGGAAGCGTGCCGGTTCCGCGGCTGGGTGTGAGCGCAGCCAACGCTTGCACGTGTTGGCCACAAACAATCGCCTGTTTTTCCGCTCCTCGGGACAAGAGCGTTGGCGGGCGGCATTCATCGAATCTTGAAGTGTCGGCTGCTTGAGGAGGCGCTTGTCGCGCGTTCGGCCGGCGTTCTGGGCTTTGTTGGTTGCGGCGAAAAAGCGGAAGATCGAACGATGGCCATCATTGGCCATTGCGCGGATCGCCATGCCCCGAATAAGCGCCGATGTTTGCAAGCTTTGGCGAAATCCCCTATCATAAGATAGGGGATTTTTTGCTTCGTGCGAGGTGACAAGAACGATGAAAGAGGAGAAAATTATTATCGTCGGCGGCGGGCCGTGCGGGCTGGCGGCGGCGATCGCTTTGCAAGACGTCGGATTTTCGCCGCTCGTGATCGAGAAAGGAAACATCGTCCATTCGATTTACCGTTTTCCGACGCATCAGACGTTTTTCAGCACGAGCGATCGGCTGGAGATCGGCGGCGTGCCGTTTATCACTGAAAACCGGAAGCCGACGCGAAATCAAGCGCTCGCCTATTACCGCGAGGTCGTCGTCCGCAAGCAGGTGCGCGTCAATACGTTTGAAGAAGTGAAAACAGTCAAGCGGCAGGAAGACGGGACGTTTTTTATTGAAACGACAAAAGGGACGTACCGCGCGCAATATGTCGTTATCGCCACCGGCTATTACGACCATCCAAACTATATGAACGTGCCGGGGGAAGAGCTGCCGAAAGTGATGCATTACTTTAAAGAAGCGCATCCGTACTTCAACACTGACTGCGTCGTCATTGGCGGGAAAAATTCGAGCGTCGACGCGGCGATGGAGCTTGTGAAAGCTGGAGCGCGCGTGACGGTGCTGTACCGTGGCAACGAGTATTCAAAAAGCATTAAGCCGTGGATTTTGCCGGAGTTTGACTCGCTTGTGAAGAAAGGCGTCATCCGCATGGAGTTTCGCGCCCAGGTGAAAGAAATTACCGAAGATGCGGTCGTTTATGAAGTGGACGGGGAAACGAAAACGATCAAAAACGACTTTGTGTTTGCCATGACCGGCTATCATCCGGACCATCGCTTTTTGATGAACATCGGCGTCCAGATCGACCCGGAAAGCGGCCGGCCGCATTACGATCCAGAGACGATGGAAACGAACGTGCCGGGGGTGTTTATCGCCGGCGTGATCGCCGCCGGCAACGATGCGAACGAAATTTTTATCGAAAACGGCCGCTTCCATGGAGAGTATATCGCCGCCTGCATCGTCCGGCGCGAACAGGAGGCGTCAGCCAAGCAGCGGCAGTAGCGCTTCATGGGCCAATACCTTATGATGTTGAAGCGAGAAAGCGAGGGTGGCTTGCGTGACGAAACGAAAAGTGGTGCTGCTTGCAACCGGCGGCACGATTGCGAGCAAGCGTAGCGAACGCTCCGGCCGCCTGAGAGCCGGAGCGCTAAGCGGTGAAGAGCTCGCGGCGATGTGCCATTTGCCGAAGGAGATTGAAGTCATCGTTGAGAGCGTGTTTCAACTGCCGAGCATGCATTTGACGTTTTCGCATTGGCTCGAGCTGAAAAAGCGGATTGAGGAGCATTTCGCCGACCCGTCTGTTGATGGCATCGTCGTCACTCATGGGACGGATGCGCTTGAAGAAACGGCGTATTTTTTCGATTTGACGATCAATGATCCGCGGACGATCGTCGTCACCGGCTCGCAGCGGGCGCCGTCTGATTTAGGCAGCGATGTGTACATCAACATCCGCCATGCCATTTACGCCGCATGCGCCGAGCCGCTGCGTGGAGCAGGGACGGTCGTTGTGTTCAATGAACGCATTTTTGCCGCGAAATACGTGAAAAAAGAGCACGCCTCGAACATTCAAGGGTTCAACGCGTTCGGTTTCGGCTATTTAGGCATCATTGACAACGATGAGGTGCACGTGTACCAAAAGCCGATCCGGCGCGAATATTACAAGCTTGTGCGCCCGCTTCCACCCGTGGACATTGTGAAATGTTATTTAGAAGCGGACGGCAAGTTCATTAAAGCGGCTCGGGAAAGCGGCGTCGCCGGCATTGTGCTTGAAGGGGTCGGCCGCGGGCAAGTGGCGCCGAAAATGGTCGATGAGATCGTCAAGGCGATCGAAGCGGGGATCAAAGTCGTTGTGACGACAAGCGCTGAGGAAGGGGCGGTGTACACGACGTACGACTATCCCGGCAGCGCCTACGATTTGCATAAAAAAGGCGTCATTCTTGGCAGCGACTACGATGCGAAAAAGGCGCGCATCAAGCTTGCCGTCGCTCTTGCTGCCGACGCCGCCGTTGACGGCTTGTTCGCCTATTAGGCGACAAGCGGGCCAGCAATTCCTCTTTTTTTCTCCCTCGTTTCGTGGTACGATGAAGTTAAAAATGCCAAAGAAACGGGGATCGGGGATGTTTTCGTTGATTTCCGCCGGCGTCGCCCCCGGGGTGGCGCTGCTTAGTTATTTTTATTTAAAGGACGAATATGAGGCTGAGCCGCTTTCGTTTGTGTTGCGCATGTTTTTGTTCGGCGTCTTGCTTGTGTTTCCGATCATGTTCATCCAATACGTGCTGGCGGAAGAAGGGATCGTCGCGTCGCCGGCGGTCGAAGCGTTTCTTTCGGCCGCGCTCCTTGAGGAGTTTGTCAAATGGTTTGTCATCTATTTTTTTGTATACGACCACGACGAGTTTGACGAGCCGTATGACGGCATTGTGTACAGCGCCAGCGTCTCGCTCGGGTTTGCGACGCTGGAAAACATTTTGTACTTATTGGCCAACGGAGTGGAGACGGCCATCGCCCGGGCGTTTTTGCCGGTGTCCAGCCATGCGCTCTTTGCTGTCATCATGGGTTTTTATTTCGGCAAGGCGAAGTTTGCCGGCCAAAAACGCCGCTATTATTTATGGGCGTCGTTTTTGCTGCCGTTTTTTCTCCATGGCGTCTATGATTGGCTGCTGCTTGCCAAAGAGCGATGGGGATATTACATGGGGCCGTTTATGCTCGCCTTATGGTGGGTGGCATTGCGCAAAGTAAAACAAGCGAAAGGATATGCCCGCTGCCAAGCGGTGCCGCCAGTGAAAAGTCAAGCGTGACATGCTTGGCTTTTTCTTTTCTTTTCGCATAAAAAAGGGAAATGGAAGGAAAATAGGGGTAAAAACGGTGTGTGTGGACGGGAGGTTCGCATATGGCAAGGAAATGGGTCCTATTCATCGCATTGGCTGTTTGGACATGCATTTACCCATCAGGCTATGCTTCCGCGTTTTCTCCGCAAGTGATTCAGCGCGGAGCGGTTGGCGATGATGTCATTGAACTGCAGGCGCGGCTGCAATACCTCGGGTTTTACAACGGGAAAATTGACGGTGTCTTCGGCTGGCGCACGTATTGGGCGCTGCGCAATTTCCAATACGAATACGGCTTGCCGGTCGACGGGTTGGCTGGGGCAGAGACAAAACGAAAATTGGTAAAGGCTTCAAAATATTACGAGCAGTTTGTCAAAGAGCAAATCCGCCAAGGAAACGATTTCACCCATTACGGCGGCATTCCGCTCAGCCAGCAGGTGAAAAAACGCGGCGGAGGTTCGTCGCGGGCGGCAATAACGACGGCGTCCAACGTGCCGAAAGGGTTTTCGCAAAACGATATTCGGCTGATGGCAAACGCTGTTTACGGGGAAGCGCGCGGCGAGCCGTATATCGGGCAAGTGGCTGTTGCCGCCGTTATTTTAAACCGGCTTGAGCATCCGTCATTTCCGGACACGGTCGCCGGGGTGATCTTTCAGCCCGGCGCATTCACCGCGGTCGCCGATGGGCAAATTTGGCTGACGCCAAACGAAACGGCAAAAAAAGCGGTGCTTGATGCGATCAACGGCTGGGACCCGACCGGTGGAGCGATTTACTACTTCAACCCGGCCACGGCGACGAGCTCATGGATTTGGAGCCGTCCGCAAATCAAGCGGATTGGAAACCATATTTTTTGCAAATAATAAGGAGGGAGACAGGATGGTGCGAAACATACTGATTGCGGCGCTTGTCGTCGCCGTCATCGGCACCGGCTACTGGGGCTATCGCGAGCATCAGAAAAAAAACGCAATCTTAATTCATGCGGAAAACAATTATCAACGCGCGTTCCACGATTTGGCCTATCAGATCGATTTGCTGCATGACAAGCTTGGGGCGACGCTGGCGATGAACTCGCACGCCTCGTTGTCGCCGGCGCTCGCTGAAGTGTGGAAAATTGCATCCGAAGCCCACTCCGACGTCGGTCAACTGCCGCTGTCGCTTTTGCCGTTTAACAAGACGCAAGAGTTTTTATCGAAAATCGGCGAGTTCAGCTACCGGACGGCGGTGCGCGATCTGGAAAAAGAGCCGTTGACAAAGGAAGAGTACAAGACGCTCGAGGCGCTGTACAAAAACGCCGGCGCGATCCGCCAAGAATTGCGCAACGTGCAGCATTTAGTGCTGGAAAACAATTTGCGTTGGATGGATGTTGAGCTGGCGTTGGCGACGAACGACCAAAAAGGAGACAATATCATTATTGACGGCTTTAAAGCGGTGGAGAAAAACGTCGATACGTTCTCGACTTCGTCTGAGTTCGGCCCATCGTTCATCGGCCTCGCTAACGAGGAAAAAGGCTTTGTCCGCGCAAAAGGACGCCCGATTTCCAAAGACGAGGCGAAGCGGGTCGCCCGCGAGTTTCTCGGCTTAAAAGGAACAGAGAAAATTAAGGTGACGGAAAGCGGCAATGGGGCGGACGAGCGGTTTTACAGTTTAACGATTCACGACTCGAAAACAAAAGGCGATATTTACATGGATGTGACGAAAAACGGCGGATATCCGATTTGGGCGTTAAACAGCCGTCCGGTCGGCAAGCCGAAGATCAGCTTGCATGAGGCGCTCAACCGCGGGATGGCGTTTTTGCGCCGGCACCAATTCACCGGCTTTGAGCTGTATGACAGCACGCAATACGATAATGTCGCCGTGCTGACGTTTGTCAAAAGCGAAAACGGCATCCGCATTTACCCGGAAGCGATCCAAATGAAAGTAGCGCTTGACAACGGCCATGTCGTCGGTTTTACGGCACGCGATTATTTGTCATCGTCGATCCCGCGCCCGCTGCCAAAACCGACGCTCACCGTCGAGGAGGTGAGGAAAAAGGTCAACCCGCATTTGAAAGTGATGGAGCAGCGCCAGGCAGTCATTATGCACGATTTGCAAAAACCGGTGCTTTGCTATGAGTTTTTAGGAACGCTTGGCGGTGAAACGTATCAACTGTTCATTAACGCCGCAACCGGCCTTGAAGAAAAAGTCGAGAAGCTCGAAAGCGTGGAGCCGAACTACGGATGAACATAAGGGAGGAAAAGCGGGGACTGTCGGCTTTTCCTCTTTTTTTGGCAAAGGCAGCCGGGCGGTATGGTATAATAGTCGTGGGACATCATGCGGGTCAGCGAAACGATCGCCGGTTCGGCAGCTGGCTGAAAAGGGGAAAAGGAAACATGATGATCAAAATCGGGGATTCGATCCGGCTTGAGCCGTCGGACGGCTCAGCGCGGCAATACCGAAGCAAAGCGCTCGCCATCGCTGACGGGGCGGTCCATATCAGCTATCCTATCGATGAACAGAGCGGAAAAACCGTTTATTTGTTGAACGGGATGCAGTTTAGAGCGAGCTTTGTCGGGCAAGACGGCGGTTTATACATGTTTGATACTGAGGTGAGAGGGAAAATCCGCGATCCGTTGCCGATGGTCGTCTTGGCTTACCCGGGCGAGGAATACGTCGTGCGCATCCAGCGCCGCCGCTATGTGCGGGTGAAAGCAAATGTCGATGCGGCTGTCCATCCGCTTGGCGGCGAGTTCGCCCCGTTTGTGACGATGACAGTCGATATCAGCGCCGGCGGAGCTGCCCTTCTTGTTCCATCGTCGCACGCTCCGCTTCTGCGCCCCGGCATGGCGGTCGAGCTATGGCTTGCGCTGGCGATGCGCTCCGGCGAATACCATTACGTACAGACGAAGGCGTCCATCGTGCGCATGGCCGATGGCAGCCGCGGCATGGCGAAAATGTCGGTGGAGTTCACAGACCTCGCCCCCCAAGACCGCGTTCGGCTCATCCGCTACAGCTTTGAACGGCAGCTTGAGGAGAGGAAATGGGAGAACGAACAGAATAAATGAGCCGGATGCGTGGAATACTGCTAGAAAAAATGGAAGGCAGGAGGCGCGGGCCATGAAACGGATCGAAGGGCTGTTGTGGAAGCTTGTCGTCATCCAAGCGGTTTGCTTGTTGATCGCCCAATGGCTTGTGCTGTACACCAAAGCCCCCTTGTATATCGGCAAGGTGTACGAATACGAAGGGGTAGCCAAGCCGGAAAAAATGAAAACCGTTGAAG
>NZ_BCQG01000017.1 GCF_001544315.1 Geobacillus jurassicus NBRC 107829 | reverse complement strand
CCGTGTAATGCACATGTTTGACAAATGCGGCAATAATCATTAATAATAATGAAGATTTCAATTTACCTCCTAGGGGTGGAAGATGGATGTCAGACTACTTAGTTATCGTCGAATCGCCAACGAAAGCGAAGACGATCGAACGATACTTGGGAAAAAAATATACAGTCAAAGCGTCGATGGGCCACGTCCGCGATTTGCCAAAAAGCCAAATGGGCGTTGATATAGACCACGGCTACGAGCCGAAATACATTACGATCCGCGGCAAAGGCCAGGTGATCAAAGAGTTGAAAACGGCGGCGAAAAAAGCGAAAAAAGTGTTTCTTGCCGCCGACCCCGATCGCGAAGGAGAGGCGATCGCCTGGCATTTGGCCCACATGCTCGATCTGGACATTCACTCTGATTGCCGCGTTGTCTTTCATGAGATCACGAAGGATGCTATTCAGCAATCGTTTCAGCAGCCGCGCGCGATCAATATGAATCTTGTTGACGCCCAGCAGGCGCGGCGCGTGCTCGACCGCCTCGTCGGCTATAACATCAGCCCGCTCTTATGGAAAAAGGTGAAAAAAGGATTAAGCGCCGGCCGCGTCCAATCGGTGGCGCTGCGCCTCATCATCGATCGGGAACGAGAAATTCGCGAGTTTCAGCCGGAAGAATATTGGACGATTCAAGCGACGTTTCAAAAAGAAGGAGAGACGTTTGCCGCCTCGTTTTACAGTATTGACGGACAAAAGCGCGATTTAAAGACGGAGGCGGATGTGAAAGCCGTGCTGGACCGCTTAAACGGAACGGCATTTGCGGTGAAAACGGTGACAAAACGAGAGCGCAAGCGCAGCCCCGTGCCGCCGTTTACGACGTCGTCGCTTCAGCAGGAAGCGGCGCGCAAACTGAATTTCCGGACGAAAAAGACGATGATGATCGCCCAGCAGCTGTACGAAGGAATCGATCTTGGCAGCGAAGGGACGGTCGGTTTGATCACGTATATGCGCACCGATTCAACGCGCGTCGCCGAGACGGCGCAGCAAGAGGCGGCGGCATATATCGAGGCGACGTTCGGCGCTATGTATGTCAACCAGGAAAAGCGGAAAGAGAAGAAAAGCACGAACGCCCAAGACGCCCACGAAGCGATTCGCCCGACATCGGCATTTCGCGACCCGGACAAAGTGAAACCGTATTTGACGCGCGATCAGTTCCGGTTGTATAAGCTCATTTGGGAACGGTTCATCGCCAGTCAAATGGCGGCGGCCGTGCTCGACACCATGAGCGTCGAGTTGGAAAACAACGGTGTCGTGTTCCGCGCCAGCGGCTCGAAGGTGAAATTTCCAGGGTTTATGAAAGTGTATATTGAAGGAACGGACGATCAAACGGAAGAGCAGGACCGTATCCTCCCGGATTTGGAAGAAGAGGAAACGGTTGAGAGCGAAACGATCGAATCGAAGCAGCACTTTACTCAGCCGCCGCCGCGCTACACGGAAGCCCGCCTCGTCAAAACGTTGGAGGAACTCGGCATCGGCCGCCCGTCGACGTATGCCCCGACGCTTGATACGATCCAAAAACGCAACTATGTCGTCCTTGAGAACAAGCGGTTTGTCCCGACCGAGCTCGGCGAAATCGTTGTAGAGCTGATGCTCGAATTTTTCCCGGAAATTATCGATGTCGAGTTTACGGCGAAAATGGAAAAAGAATTGGACGAAATTGAAGAAGGGAAAGTGGAATGGATCAAAGTCGTCGACGAGTTTTACCGCGAATTTGAAAAACGGTTGAAAGTGGCGGAAAAAGAAATGCGCGCAGTTGAGATTAAGGATGAGCCGGCCGGCATTGACTGCGAGGTGTGCGGCAGTCCGATGGTGTACAAAATGGGCCGTTTCGGCAAGTTTATCGCCTGCTCGAATTTTCCGGAATGCCGCCATACGAAGCCGATTGTCAAAGAAATCGGCGTCAAGTGCCCGAAATGCCGCGAGGGCAACATCGTCGAGCGCAGCACGAAAAGAAAGCGGGTGTTTTACGGCTGCGACCGTTTCCCGGACTGCGACTTCGTCTCATGGGATAAACCGCTCGCCCGCTCGTGTCCGAAATGCGCGCAGTTGCTTGTGGAGAAAAAGCTGAAAAAAGGTGTGCAAGTGCAATGCACGGCGTGCGATTATGAAGAGCAGCTAGAAGCTTGAAGGGTCATCGGATACAATTCAGAATTTTATAAAAAATAGTTGCGTTAATGCAGAAGAATATGGTACGATGTAGTAGCCGTTGCGGGGTGAGGCGATGGAGAATTCGAAACTTGCGTTACAATTGTTCATGGAATATTTACAAATCGAGAAAAATTATTCACAATATACTATTGTGTGTTACCGGCGCGACATTGAGCAATTTTTCCGGTTCATGGATGAAGAGGGGATCGGTCGGCTCGATAAAGTGTCCTACAGCGACGTCCGCTTGTATTTGACGAAACTATACGAGCAACAGTTGGCCAGCCGTTCGGTCGCCCGCAAAATTTCGAGTCTGCGCAGTTTTTACAAGTTTTTGCTGCGCGAAGGGCGGGCGGCCGAAAATCCGTTTGCGCTCGCGACGCTGCCGAAAAAAGAGCAAAAAATTCCTAATTTTTTATACCCGGAAGAATTAGAAGCATTGTTTCTTGTCAATGATGAAAATACCGCTCTCGGTCAGCGCAATGCGGCGTTGCTTGAGTTGCTGTACGCGACCGGCGCCCGGGTTAGTGAATGTTGTCACATTCGGTTGTCTGACGTCGATTTTGCTGCGGCGACTGTGCTCATTCATGGCAAAGGAAACAAGCAACGCTACGTTCCGTTCGGCCGCCCAGCCCGCGAAGCGCTTGAACGGTATATCCATAGCGGCCGGCGCGAACTGACAAGAAAGCTGCCGGCGGACCACCGCTATTTGTTTGTCAACGCCCGAGGCAATCCGCTCACGCCTCGGGGAGTGCGCCATATTTTGGATCGGATTGTCGAAGCCGCTGCGCTGACGCAAAACATCAGCCCGCACGTTTTGCGGCATACGTTTGCGACCCATTTGCTCAACGAAGGAGCCGATCTCCGTTCGGTGCAGGAACTGCTCGGCCATGCGCATTTGTCATCGACGCAAGTGTACACACATGTGACAAAAGACCGGTTGCGGCATATTTATTTGCAGGCGCATCCGCGGGCGTAACCCGCAGGCAAGGAGGGGAAAATGATGGGAGCTTTTCATGCGACGACGATTTTTGCCATCCGCCATAACGGCGCATCCGCCATGGCTGGCGACGGCCAAGTGACGTTCGGCAATGCGGTCGTCATGAAACAGACGGCAAAAAAAGTGCGGCGGCTGTTCCAAGGAAAAGTGCTCGCCGGTTTCGCCGGCTCGGTCGCTGACGCGTTTACGCTGTTTGAGATGTTTGAAGGCAAGCTTGAACAATTGAATGGCAACTTGCCGCGCGCGGCCGTTGAGCTGGCGAAAGAGTGGCGGAGCGATAAAGTGTTGCGCCGCCTCGAGGCGATGCTCATTGTCATGGACAAACAGCATTTGCTGCTTGTCTCCGGCACAGGCGAAGTGATTGAGCCGGATGATGGCATGCTCGCCATTGGCTCAGGCGGCCAGTATGCGCTTGCTGCCGGACGTGCGTTAAAGAAGTATGCCGGCGGCTCGATGACCGCGAAAGAGATTGCCAAGGCGGCGCTCGAGATTGCCGCTGACATTTGCGTTTATACAAACGGCCATATTATTGTCGAAGAGCTGTAAAAAAGGAGGAGGCCGATGATGGCGGAAACGTTGACTCCACGGCAGATTGTCGAAAAGCTCGATCAGTTCATCGTCGGGCAAAAAGAGGCGAAAAAAGCGGTGGCGATCGCGCTTCGCAACCGGTACCGCCGCAGTTTGCTTGATGAAAAGTTGCGCGATGAAGTGATGCCGAAAAACATTTTAATGATCGGCCCGACCGGGGTCGGGAAGACGGAGATCGCCCGCCGGCTCGCCAAACTCGTCGGCGCGCCGTTCATCAAAGTCGAGGCGACGAAATTCACCGAAGTCGGCTATGTCGGGCGCGATGTCGAATCGATGGTGCGCGATTTGGTGGAAACGTCAGTTAGGCTCGTGAAAGAGCGGAAAATGAACGAAGTGAAAGACCGGGCGGAACAGCAGGCGAACAGGCGGCTTGTTGAACTGCTCGTTCCGGGCAAGCCGAAGCAAACGATCAAAAATCCGCTCGAGCTGTTGTTTGGGGGGCAAACAAGCGAATCGGACAACAGCTACAGCCATGAAGATGAACAGGTGGAACAAAAGCGGCGCCAAGTCGCCTGGCAGCTGGCGAACGGCCAGCTCGAAAATGAGATGGTCACAATTGAAATTGAGGAGCAGACGCCCCTATTGTTTGATTTTTTGCAAGGGGCAGGAATTGAGCAGATGGGCGTTAACATGCAAGACGCCTTAAGCAGCCTCATGCCGAAGCGGCGCAAAAAGCGGCGTCTCAAAGTGAGCGAAGCGCGCAAAGCGCTCATCAATGAAGAAGCGCAAAAGCTGATCGACATGGATGAGGTGACGCAAGAGGCCGTCCGTCTCGCTGAGCAGTCCGGCATCATTTTTATCGATGAAATCGACAAAATCGCCCGCAGCGGAGCGGTGTCCGGCTCGGCCGACGTCTCGCGCGAAGGGGTGCAGCGCGACATTTTGCCGATTGTCGAAGGGTCGACCGTCATGACGAAGTACGGCCCGGTGAAAACAGACCATATTCTATTTATCGCCGCCGGCGCGTTCCATATGGCGAAGCCGTCGGATTTGATCCCTGAGCTGCAAGGCCGTTTCCCGATCCGGGTCGAGCTCTCGAAACTTTCGGTCGACGATTTCGTAAGAATATTAGTCGAGCCGAATAACGCGCTCATTAAACAATATCAAGCTCTTTTAGCGACGGAAGGTATAAATCTTGAATTTTCTGACGATGCTATTCGTAAGATTGCCGAGGTGGCGTTTGAAGTAAACCAGACGACCGACAACATCGGCGCGCGCCGGTTGCACACGATTTTGGAAAAACTGCTTGAAGATTTGCTGTTTGAAGCGCCGGACATCGGGATCGACAAAGTCGTCATCACGCCGCAATATGTCGAACAAAAACTCGGCAGCATCGTCAAAAACAAAGATTTAAGCGAGTTTATTTTATGAGGAGGAGATGGAATCGATGAACTTGCTAGAGAAAACGCGGAAAATCAATGCCATGTTGCAAAAGGCCGCCGGGCGGCCGGTCAATTTTAAAGAAATGGCAGAAACGCTTTGCGAAGTGATTGAAGCCAATGTGTTTGTCGTCAGCCGCCGCGGCAAACTGCTTGGATTTGCCATTAAACAATCGATTGAAAACGAACGGATGAAGCGGATGCTTGAGGAGCGCCAGTTTCCGGAAGAATACACGAAAAACTTGTTCAACATTACGGAAACGTCTCCTAATATCGATATTAATAGTGAATATACGGCGTTTCCAGTGGAAAATCGTGACTTGTTCAAAACCGGCTTGACGACGATCGTTCCGATCAACGGCGGGGGCGAGCGGCTCGGCACGCTCATTTTGTCGCGCCTTGACCGCGAGTTTGACAATGATGATCTCATTTTGGCTGAATACGGAGCAACGGTCGTCGGCATGGAAATTTTGCGTGAAAAGGCGGAAGAAATTGAAGAGGAAGCGCGCAGCAAGGCGGTCGTGCAAATGGCGATCAGCTCGCTTTCTTACAGCGAGCTTGAGGCGATTGAACATATTTTTGAAGAGCTTGACGGAACGGAAGGGCTGCTTGTGGCGAGCAAAATCGCCGACCGCGTCGGCATCACCCGCTCGGTCATCGTCAATGCTCTGCGCAAGCTTGAAAGCGCCGGCGTGATCGAATCGCGTTCACTCGGCATGAAAGGGACGTACATTAAAGTATTGAACGACAAGTTTTTAAGCGAACTTGAAAAATTGAAATCGAGCTGAACGGCTTAACCGTCTAAGCCCGCTGGGGATTTTAGCCCGGCGGGTTTTTGTTTTGGCAAACGTCCTTGGCATCGATTTTCTATGATGGCAGCGTCGAAAAATAGTACCAAGTTCCGGCTATACATTGGGTTTTCTTTCCCGTAAAATGAAATCTAGCAGAAATTGTCGAAAAATAGGAGAAAAGAGGGGATTCCATTGGCGCTCTTTTCATCGACGATCGACTGGCTTGAACAAGGGCTTCGCTACGCTGCGCTTCGCCAGCAGGCGATCGCCGACAACATCGCCAACGCCGATACGCCGGGCTATAAGGCGAAAGACGTGCGCTTTCAGGCTGAATTGGAACGGGCGCTTCGGCTCGAGGCCAAACGGACGAATCCGAAGCATTTTTCGTTTCCGAACGAACAAAGCGGAAAAATCATCGTGACGACGGACACAATGATGAGTTACAATCATAATGGAAACAGTGTCGATATCGATCAAGAAATGTCAAAGCTAGCAGAAAACCAAATTTATTACAATGCCTTAATCGAGCGGCTCAACGGCAAATTTACAACGTTGAAAACAGTGATTAAAGGAGGGAAATAACGGGTGTCTTTGTTTCAAAGTATAAACATTTCGGCTTCGGCGTTGACTGCTCAGCGGCTGCGCATGGACGTTATTGCCTCTAACATCGCTAACGTCGATACGACGCGCGCCCGTCTTGTCAACGGAGAATGGGAGCCATACCGCCGCAAAATGGTCGTCATCGAACCGCGCAGCGGGCCGTTTTCGAGCTACTTGCAAGCTGCGCTCGGTCGTGCCGACGCGGTGGGCAGCGGGGTGCGGGTGCGAGAAATTGTTGATGATCCGGCGCCGTTTAAACTCGTCTACGACCCGAATCACCCGGATGCCGGCGCCGATGGCTATGTGCGTCTGCCAAATGTTGATCCGCTGAAAGAAATGGTTGACTTGATTGGAGCGACGCGTTCGTATGAGGCGAACGTCACGGCGTTGAATGCTTCAAAAGGAATGCTCATGAAGGCGCTCGAGATCGGGAAATAGCATGTAAGGGGGATAAGCGATGATTGATGGAGCAAGCCGCATTGGGCTGACGATGGCTTCCGCCGTTTCGCCCCCGGCGAAGCCGGCTGAGGTGCAAAAGCAGTTCGCTGCGTTTTTCAAAGAGGCGCTCAGCCGTGTGAACGAAGCGCAAATTCAAGCCGATGCGCTGACGGAAAAGCTCGTCCGCGGGGAGAACGTTCAGCTGCATGATGTGATGATCGCCGCGCAAAAAGCGAGCATTGCGTTGCAACTGACAATTGAGATCCGCAACAAAGCGATCGAGGCGTATCAAGAAATGATGCGCATCCCATTGTAGCGGCAACGAACTGCACTACATACAGAAGCCGCCGCCATCGTTGCGCTATGGCGGCAGGCACTGGATCATCGGGGGAATTTTATGGGGAATAAATGGAAAGAGTGGTGGAGCCGCGCTCGCGCGTTTTGGCAGGAACGGACAAAAAAACAGAAATGGCTCGCGCTCACTGCGGCAGCGGCCGCGCTTTTGGCCGTTGGCGTCGGCGTCTTTTTCGCCACAAGGACGGAAATGGTGCCGCTCTACAGCAATTTGTCGCCGCAAGAAGCCGGGCAAATTAAAGCAACGCTCGACCAGCGCGGCGTTCCGGTGGAAGTGGCGGACGGCGGAACGACGATCAAAGTGCCGAAAGAGCAGGCTGATGCGCTGAAAGTCGAGCTGGCCGCTGAAGGCATACCAAGCAGCGGGGTCATCGACTATTCGTTTTTCGGCCAAAACGCGAGCTTCGGCATGACGGATAATGAGTTCAATATGGTGAAGCTGAAGGCGATGCAAACCGAGCTCGCCAACTTGATCAAGACGATCGACGGCGTCGAGGACGCCAAAGTGATGATCAACCTTCCGCAGCCGAGCGTATTCGTTTCCGATGAAAAAGGGGAAGCCTCGGCCTCGATCGTGCTGAAGACGAAGCCGGGCTACCAATTCAGCGACGAGCAAATCCGAGCGCTGTATCATCTCGTCGCCAAAAGTGTTCCGAACCTCTCTACAGATAATATCGTCATTATGAACCAGTTTTTTGAGTATTTCGATTTAAAAAATGACGGCGAAAATTCGACAGGAACGACATTCGCCTCGCAGCAGCAAATTAAAAAGCAGATCGAGCGCGACATTCAACGCCAAGTGCAACAAATGCTCGGCACGATGATGGGGCAAGACAAAGTCGTCGTTTCTGTGACGGCAGACATTGATTTTACGCAAGAAAAGCGGGAAGAAAACTTAGTTGCCCCAGTTGATGATAAAACAAAAGAAGGCATTGCCGTCAGCGTCCAGCGCATTAAAGAGACGTATTCAGGAAGCGGCGTGCCGCCCGGAGGCGCTGCAGGAACGGGCGCGAACGAGGTGCCGGGCTATCAAAGCGCAAACGGTGCAGCAAATGGCAACTATGAGCGGACCGAAGAGACGATCAACAATGAGGTAAACAAAATCAAAAAGCAAATCGTTGAAAGTCCGTATAAAATCCGCGATTTAGGCATTCAGGTGATGGTCGAGCCGCCTAATCCCAATGACCCGAACTCGCTGCCGCCCGAGACGGTCAATGATATTCAAAAAATATTAGGGACAATCATCCGGACGTCGATCGACAAGGGCGAGGCACAAACGCTTACTGATCAGGACATCAACAACCGCATCGTCGTTTCGGTGCAAAAATTCAACGGCAAGCCGGCATTCACCGAATCAACGCCGGATCGGCCGGCGTGGTGGTGGTATGCGGCCGGCGCAGGAGCGCTGTTGCTTGTTGCCTTGCTGTTGTTCCTCTGGCTGCGCCGCCGCCGCGAAGATGAGGAAGAGGAAGAAGAACACTTGTTTACTCCGCCGCTTTCGGCGGAGCCAGATTTGCCGGAGCCGCCGGAGACGGAAGCCGTGCAGCGCCGCCGACAGCTCGAGCGGCTGGCGAAAGAAAAACCGGACGAATTTGCCAAACTATTGCGAACGTGGTTATCGGAGGAGTAGGAGGAACAGCGTATGGCAAAACGCGAACGAAAAGGCGGGCTGTCGGGCAGGCAAAAAGCCGCGATCCTGCTCATCTCTCTCGGCCCCGATGTATCAGCCTCCGTCTACAAACATTTATCCGAGGAAGAAATTGAAAAGTTGACATTGGAAATTTCCAATGTCCGCCAAGTGACGGCTGAGCAAAAGGAAGAAGTGCTCGAGGAGTTTCGCCAGCTCGCTTTGGCGCAAGATTACATCTCCCAAGGCGGCATTGCTTACGCGAAACAAGTGCTTGAAAAAGCGCTCGGTCCTGAGAAGGCGATGAACATTATTAATCGTCTAACATCGGCATTGATGGTGCGGCCGTTTGATTTCGCGCGCAAAGCCGACCCGATGCAGCTATTGAACTTTATTCAAAACGAGCATCCACAGACGATCGCCCTCATTCTTTCGTACTTGGAGCCGGCGCAGGCGGGGCAAATTTTATCGGCGCTGCCGCAGGAAATGCAAGCGGATGTCGCCCGGCGCATTGCGCTCATGGACAGCACGTCGCCGGAGATTATCAACGAAGTTGAGCAAATTTTGGAGCGGCGGCTGTCTGCGACCGTCGTGCAAGATTACACGCAAGCCGGCGGCATTGAAGCAGTCGTTGAAGTGTTGAATCAAGTCGATCGGAGCACGGAGCGGACGATTTTGGATGCCTTGGAAATCCAAGATCCGGAACTGGCCGAGGAAATTAAAAAACGGATGTTTGTCTTTGAAGATATCGTGACGCTCGATCACCGCGCCATTCAGCGCGTCATCCGCGAGTTGGACAACAACGATCTCATGCTGGCGCTGAAAGTAGCGAGCGACGAAGTGAAAAACATTATTTTCCGCAACATGTCGACAAGAATGGCCGAGACGTTCAAAGAAGAAATGGAATATATGGGGCCAGTCCGGCTGCGCGATGTCGAGGAGGCCCAATCGCGCATCGTCGCGGTGATCCGCCGTCTCGAAGAGGCCGGAGAAATCGTCATCGCTCGCGGGGGAGGAGATGATATTATTGTCTAACGTCATTAAAGCGCCGAAATTGGCGGCACGTGCTGGGAAAAAGACGATCGTCGTGCAGCGCCATGTTTCCGATCTCCCATCGTCTGCCGACGATCGGCAGCGAGAGATGGAAACGATCGCCGCCGCCAAGGAAGAAGCAGCCAAGCTTCGCCGCCAGGCAGAGCAATATTACGAATCGGTGCGCGAGCGGCTGGCGCGCGAGCAAGAGGAATGGCAGCGCGAGAAAGAGCGTCTCATGCAGGAAGCGCGCGCCCGCGGGTATGAAGACGGCTATGCGGCTGGGCGCGAGGAGGCGCTTCGTGAGCATCGCCAATGGATCGAACAAGCTCGTCGTTTAGCGGAGCGGGTGAACGACGAATTTTACGCCCGTCTTGAATCGTCAGCCGAGACGATGCTTGATGTGGCGTTAAAAGCGGCGGAACGCATCATCGGCGCTGTGCTTGAGGGCGACCGAAACGCCTTTTTGCCGCTCGTGCACCAAGCATTGCAGGAAGTGCGCCGGCAAACGGAAGTGGCCGTTCACGTGCATCCGCATTGCTACGAAGCGGTGGCGGAGCAAAAAGAGTTGTTGAAATCTTTGTTTCCGCATCGCGTCGATCTATTTATCTATCCGGACGATGCGCTCCCCGAATACGGCTGTGTTGTGGAGACGCCGTTTGGGCGCATCGAGGCGAGCGTCGATGTGCAGCTTGAGCGGTTGCGCGAGGTGCTCTACCGGCGGCTGAAGGAGGGGGCGTTTTCTGAACTGGCAGGCGCTTCTTGATGAAATAGACGCCATCGACTTGTATAAACGGTTTGGCAAAGTGTCACGCGTCGTCGGCTTGATGATGGAATCGAAAGGGCCGGAAAGCTCGATCGGCGATCTTTGCTACATCCATGAACAGAGCGGCCGCCGGAAAATTCCCGCCGAAGTCGTCGGCTTTCATGAACAGCACGTTTTGCTTATGCCGTTGTCCGCCATGTCTCATATTGCTCCCGGTTGCCTCGTCGAAGCGACCAACAGGCCGCTTGAAGTGCACGTCGGCGATGCACTCATCGGCATGGTTCTTGATCCGCTCGGCCAACCGCTTGACGGGAGCCCGCTGCCGCTTGGATTGAAGCCGGTGTCGGTCGAACGCGATCCGCCCAATCCGCTCGTTCGGCCGCCGATTGCCGAACCGCTTGAAGTCGGCATCCGCGTCATCGACAGCCTGCTTGCCGTCGGCAAAGGGCAGCGCGTCGGCATTTTTGCCGGCTCGGGCGTCGGCAAAAGCACGCTCATGGGAATGATCGCCCGCCATACGTCGGCCGATGTGAACGTCATCGCCTTAATCGGCGAGCGCGGCCGCGAAGTGCGCGAATTTTTAGAGCGCGACCTTGGCCCGGAAGGCTTATCCCGTTCGGTCGTCGTCGTCGCTACATCCGACCAGCCGGCGCTGATGCGTGTCAAAGGCGCCTATACGGCGACGGCGATCGCCGAATATTTCCGCGACCAAGGGGCGGATGTCATGCTTATGATGGACTCGGTCACCCGCGTCGCTATGGCGCAGCGGGAGATTGGCCTTGCCGTCGGCGAGCCGCCGACGACGAAAGGCTATACGCCATCGGTTTTCGCCCTCCTGCCAAAGCTGCTTGAGCGGGCTGGAACGAACGCCTCCGGCACAATCACCGCGTTTTATACAGTGCTTGTTGACGGCGACGATATGAACGAGCCGATCGCCGACGCGGTGCGCGGCATTTTGGACGGCCACTTTGTTCTTGAGCGCCAGCTGGCGAACAAAGGGCATTACCCGGCGATCAACGTGCTCAAAAGCGTCAGCCGCGTCATGCCCCACATCGTCAGCGCAGAGCACCGTGAAGCGGCAAACCGATTCCGCCGCCTGCTGTCCACTTATATAGATTCGGAGGATTTGATTCAAATCGGGGCGTACAAACGGGGGTCGTCCCGAGAAATTGATGAGGCGATCGAATTTTATCCGCAAATGATGGCGTTTTGCCGCCAAAACATCGATGAAAAAACGACGCGCGCTGAAAGCATTGATGCGCTGTTTCGCTTGTTGTCGGTTAGGTGAGAAATCGCGCGCCATTTTCAGACGATGAAAGGGTGAATCAATGTGACGCCGACGTTTCGGCTGCAAAAAGTGTTGTCGATGAAAGAAAAAGAAAAAGAGAAGGCGCTTGGCGAATACGAGGAGGCGGTGCGCCGGTTTGAGCAGGCAGCTGAAGCGCTTTACCACCTGCTCAAGGAAAAGGAGGAATGCGTGGCGGCTCGGGATGAACAGCTGAAAGCCGGCCTGTCCGTTGGAGACATTCGCCTTAGGCTGCAATATATGGCGAATTTAGAGCGGACGATCGACCATTATCAGCTCGTCGTCATGCAGGCGCGCGAGCAGATGCAGCGCCGGCAACAGCGTTTGATGGAATTGAATATCGAAGTGAAAAAATACGAAAAAATGCGCGAGCGCATTAAGCGGTGGGCCGAGCAGCTTGAGAGGGAAGCGGAACGCCGCCTGCTTGATGAAATGGCGGTTCAACGCTTTGCAAGGCAAGGAGAGGTATAGATGGCAGATAGCAAAGTTGAACAGGAAATGCAGGCGAGCTGGTGGCAATGGCTGTTGTTCGTCATTGTCATTCCGAGTGCGTTTGCCGTCTCCTTTCTCTTGTTGATTTTAAACGTTGCTGGAGTTGATGTGGCCAAGGCGGCAAAGCAGTGGACAACAAAGGTGCCGTTTGTCTCCGAGTGGATCAACTGGAGCAAGAGGGAGAAAGCTTTGCAAAAAACGATTGAGGCCCAGCAACGGACGATCGAGCAGCAAAAACGAACGATTGCCGACCAACAAAAGCAAATCAAGCGGTTGAAAAACGACGTAGCGGCAAAGGAAAAGGAAATCGCCCAGCTGTCTGCGACGATCAAGGAAACGGACAAACAAGCTGAGTTTGTTGCGAAGCCAGCCTTGACGGAAGAAGATGTCGCCGGCATGTATGACGCCATGTCGGAAAAACAGGCAGCGGCTATTTTGGCGGAACTGCCCGAGAGCGAGGCGCTTCGTGTGCTGAGTCGGATCGACGGCGACAAAGCGGCAGCCATTTTGGAACAAATGCCGGCCCAACAAGCGGCGAAACTGTTGGCATCGTTAAGCAAATGGGCGATGGGGGAGGGGGCGACTGAATGAGAGTAATGATCGCGACCAATCTGCCGCAATCGGCAGGCGCCGCGGCGGCGAAAAAGGAAGCAGGCGCCGGCGGCGCGTTTGCCGTCCTGCTTGCGCACAAGCAACAAGAACGATCGCCGGTAGGGGTAGAGATTGGCTTGTTTAGAGAGAGGCCGAACGAAAACAAAGAGCCGGATTTGCAAAATGGCGGAATGGAAACGGGCGCAGCCGGACAACCGTCTTCAGCGGAAAAGAAGACGGCGCAAATGGAGTCAGTATGGCTTGCTCCTTCCATCTTGGCCGCTTTGGCGATCGCTCCGATTTCGGCGGTTGCCGGCGCGCCGCTTTTGGCGGCGGACGGACAGCGGAATGGCCAAGACGCTGATGGTCTGACATTTCCGTTCGCCGGCGCGATGAATGGAGAAGCGACAATTGCCGCTCAGCCGGCGGCTGGGTCAGGCTTCGGGCATGCGTTCATAAACGAAGGACGAAAAAGCGGCAATAGGGACAAAGAACCTTTTTCTCCTTCCATTGGAAAGACAGAGATGTTCCCACCGCTCCCAAGCGACGGAGACCGGCGCCCATTCAATGAGCAAGGAACCAAAATGCCGATTGCCGCGCCGTTCAATGGAGTTTCTTCCTTCCGTCTGGATGGCGAAAAAGACATTTCGCTGCAAGGAGGGAGTGGCAGGGGGCGTGACGGCGAGGACGCTCCTTCGTTCACACTCCCCTCTACGCTTTTCTCCCCCTCCACTTCGCCTGTTGGGCTGATCGGCGAGACGCAGGCGTCAGCTGGCGGAAGTCTCACTGATCAAGTCGTGCACGCACTAAGGTTGGCGCGGTGGATGAAGTTGCCAAACGGTGCCATGCAATTTGTCATCCGCCTCCATCCGGAACATCTCGGGACGGTGACGGTGAAAATGACAGAGGAAGGCGGGAAGCTCACCGCCAAGTTGCTTGTGGCCAACGACGCGGTGAAAGAGCTGCTCCACGCTCATTTGCCGCAGCTTGCTCAGCAGCTTGATGCGAGTCACATCACGGTCGAAAAATGGACCGTTTGGTCGGACTATGACAGTTCTGACATGCCGCCGTATTCCGGGAACCGCCAAGGAGGACAGCAACATGGCGAATCGCGGCAAAAACAAAAGCAGGAGCAATCGTCTTCCTTCCCGTTTGCGCTAGACGGGATCGAAGCTGATGCATAAGGGGGAAACGATGATGGCAACGAACGCGATCGAGGGCAGCTTATGGTTGGCCAATGCGGTCCAGCAGGAACGGAAAACGGGCAATCAAATTTTAGGAAAAGACGACTTTCTCAAAATTTTGCTCGCTCAGCTGCAAAACCAAGATCCGCTTAATCCAATGGAAGATAAAGACTTCATTGCACAGATGGCGAGCTTTTCCTCGCTTGAGCAAATGATGAATATCGCGAATCTGATGCAACAATGGATGCAAGCGTCAAGCCGCGATGCGCTGCTGCGCTACAGCGAGTGGATCGGCAAAACGGTGCATTGGCAAGATGGAGAGGCCATGATGAGCGCCGTCGTTCGATCGGTCATGCAAAAAGACGGCCAAGTGACTCTTGGGCTTGATAACGGGACAACGATTGCCGCGGATGCGGTCGTGAAAGTCGAACAAAAAGGATAAAAAGGGGAGAGGGAACCGATGCTTCGTTCGATGTATTCCGGAATCGGCGCCATGCGCAACTTCCAAACGAAGTTGGATGTCATCGGCAACAACATCGCCAACGTCAACACGTACGGATTTAAAAAAGGGCGAACGATGTTTAAAGATTTAATGAGCCAGACGATTTCTGGCGCAAGCGGGCCGAACGCCGGCCGCGGCGGTACGAATCCGAAGCAGGTGGGGCTTGGGGCGCAGCTTTCCGCAATCGACACCGTCCATACGCAAGGCAGCTTGCAAACGACCGGGCGAGTGCTGGACTTGGCGATTTCAGGGGATGGGTTTTTTGTCGTCGGCGACGTTTCTGGAAACAATCGCATGTATACGAGAGCCGGGAATTTTTATCTCGATTCTCAAGGCTATATCGTGAATGCCGATGGCCAATATTTGCTTGGCACAGGAAATGTCCGCCTGCAAGTTCCGACCGATGCGAGAAGTATAAGCATTGGAGCCGACGGTGTTGTCACCATTGTGAATGCCGCGGGCAATTTGCAGTCTATAGGAACGATTCAATTAGCTAAGTTTTCCAATAATGACGGATTAGAAAAAGCAGGCAACAACTTGTTCCGCGAAACGGTGAACTCCGGCACGCCGGCTCTGGGAGCGCCGGGAGCAAACGGAACAGGAACGATCGTCTCCGGCACGCTTGAAATGTCCAACGTCGACCTTGCCGAGGAATTCACGGAGATGATCGTCGCCCAGCGCGGCTTTCAGGCCAATACACGCATCATTACGACATCGGACGAAATTTTGCAAGAGCTTGTCAACTTGAAAAAATAGAATAGGAGGTAGGGCGTGAGCGGTTTTCCTCGCCCGCTGGCCGATGATTTCGTTAACGAAGCTCAACGGCAAACGGTTTATGCTCAATGCGCTTTACATCGAACAAATTGAATCGTTTCCCGATACGACCGTAACGCTGACGAACGGAAAAAAGTTTGTTGTCCGCGAAACCGTCGAGCAAGTGGCCGCATTGGCGAGCGAATTTTACCGGCAGCTTGGCGCATTTCGCTTACCGGAAGCAGGAGGATTGAACAGTGAAAGGGAATAAAGCAATTAAAACGATGATCATTGTGCTCGCGGTCATCGCCTTAGCCGGCACGGCGGCGCTTGTTGCGGTGCTGAAGATGGGGAATGCGGAGAAACAGGGGGCGCCAAGCGCCGATGAGCTCGCCGCGAGCTCACTCGACATCCCGGAAATGACAACGAACT
This sequence comes from Geobacillus jurassicus NBRC 107829, assembly GCF_001544315.1. Lineage (GTDB taxonomy): Bacteria > Bacillota > Bacilli > Bacillales > Anoxybacillaceae > Geobacillus > Geobacillus jurassicus. The sequence goes on along the minus strand of NZ_BCQG01000017.1, from coordinate 48,093 downwards.
TGGCGGACGGACGGTATATTAAAATCTCATTTAAAATCCAGACCGACAGCGACAAAGCGCGGGAAGAGGCGGAAAAACGCGACTTTCAAATTAAAGACGCGATCATCGAGCAACTTTCAGAGATGAAAGCGGCCGACTTTAAAGGAAAAGAAGGGCTGACGGCGCTGAAAGAGCGGCTGAAGCGCGAGATTAACGCGTTGATGCAGGAAGGGAGAGTGGAGAACGTCTACATTACTTCGTTTATCCTCCAGTAGCCCTGCCATCTGAAGGGGGGAAGATGAAATGACAGCCGGGGAAGTATTGTCGCAAAGCGAAATTGACGCGTTGCTCGCCGCGCTTTCTGCAGGAGAAATGAGCGCGGAAGAGCTGAAAAAGGAAGAGGAAGGCCGACGCGTCAAAACATATGATTTTCGGCGGGCGCTTCGGTTTTCCAAAGACCAAATCCGCAGCCTGACGCGCATTCATGAAAATTTCGCCCGCCTGCTGACAACGTTTTTTTCCGCCCAGCTGCGTACGTATGTGCAAATTTCGGTCGCATCGGCCGACCAAATTCCATACGAAGAGTTCGTCCGCTCCATTCCAAAAATGACGATCATCAACGTCTTTGAAGTGCCGCCGCTGGACGGGCATGTACTTTTGGAAGTCAACCCGAACATCGCCTACGCCATGCTCGATCGGGTGATGGGCGGGCGCGGCGTCGGCATGGATAAAGTGGATCATTTGACCGAGATTGAAACGCGCATCATGTCCAATTTGTTTGACAAGGCATTCGCCTATTGGCGCGATGCGTGGGAGTCGGTAGCTGAGTTTGATCCGCTGTTTGTCGATTTTGAAGTCAATCCGCAGTTTTTGCGCATGATTGCGCCAAACGACACTGTCGTCGTCATTTCGCTGAACACGCAAATCGGCGAAGCGCGGGGCATGATGAACGTTTGCATTCCGCATGTCGTCTTGGAGCCGATTATGCCGCGGCTGTCGGTGCATTACTGGATGCAGGCGCAAAAGAAAGAGCGTTCCCCCGAGGAAGCGAAACGGATCGAACAGCGCATCCGCGCGGCAAAATTGCCGATTATCGCCGAACTGGGCACGGCGGTCATCACGGTCAATGAATTTCTTCAGCTCGAAGCCGGCGATGTCATTCAGCTTGAACAGTCGATTCATGAGCCGCTCGTGGTCAAAATCGGCCATATTCCAAAGTTTATCGGCCAGCCGGGGAAGCGGAACAAAAAGCTGGCGGTGCAAATTTTAGCGATGATCGAGGGGGACGAAGACGACCATGATGAATGATGGAATGTTGTCGCAGGATGAAATCGATGCTTTGTTGCGCGGAATGGACAGCGGCGGCCATGTTCCGGCGCTCCATGATATTCTGACTCCGCTCGAGCAGGACGCCCTTGGGGAAATCGGCAATATCTCTTTCGGCAGTTCGGCTACCGCGTTGTCGATGTTATTGAACCAAAAAGTGGAAATTACGACGCCAAGCGTGTCCATTATCGAGCGAACAAGAGTCGCCGATGAATTTCCACAGCCATATGTCGCCATCCAAGTCAACTATACGGAAGGGCTGCTCGGAACAAACTTGCTCGTCATTAAGCAGCAAGACGCGGCGATCATCGCCGATTTGATGCTTGGCGGCGACGGAACGACGGCCGATGAGGCGCTCGGGGAAATTCAGCTGAGCGCGGTTCAAGAAGCGATGAATCAAATGATGGGCTCGGCGGCGACGTCGATGTCGACCGTCTTTGGCAAGCGGGTCGACATTTCCCCACCGACGCTCCATCTGCTTGATTTGGCGGAAGGAAAAGGGATGGAATATTTGCCGGACGAAGATTTTCTCATTAAAGTGTCGTTTCGGCTGAAAATCGGCGAGTTGATCGACTCAAGCATTATGCAACTGTTGCCGATCGATTTCGCGAAAGAATTGGTCGCCCAATTGCTCGGCTCGCCGCTTGAGGAGCCGGGGGCTGCGGAAGTCAACCTCAAGCCGTCGGCGGACGCGCAGCCGTTTAGCGAGCCGCAGCCTGTTCCGACTCACGCCCAGGCGAATGTCGGTGCGGCCGTTTCAGAAGCGGCGGGCCGCTCGACGGATGAGCCGCCGGCTGGGCGCGCGGACAAGGAGAGGGATGGTGCAACCGCGCGGCATATTCAAACCGCCGATTTCGTCGAGTTCGATGCCCAGCCGCTTGCGGCAACAGAGGCGCGCAATTTGGAGCTGCTGTTTGATGTGCCGTTGCAGGTGACGGTTGAACTCGGACGGACGAAGCGATCGGTGCAGGAAATTTTGCAGCTGTCGACTGGATCGATCATTGAGCTCGATAAGCTGGCCGGCGAACCGGTCGACGTGTTTGTCAACAACAAGCTGATCGCCAAAGGCGAGGTCGTCGTCATCGATGAAAATTTCGGCGTGCGCATTACCGATATTGTCAGCCAAAGCGATCGGCTAAAACGGCTAAAATAAACAGGCATTTGGGAGGTTGGGGACATGGCAAGAGTGCTTGTCGTTGATGATGCGGCATTTATGCGCATGATGATTAAAGACATTTTGACGAAAAACGGACATGAAGTCGTCGCCGAAGCGGCGGATGGGCGGCAGGCGATCGAGAAATACAAGGAAACGCGTCCTGACGTGGTGACAATGGACATTACGATGCCGGAGATGGATGGCATTACGGCGCTCAAGGAAATTAAAAAAATCGACAGCAACGCCAAAGTCATTATGTGCTCAGCGATGGGGCAGCAGGCGATGGTGATTGACGCCATTCAAGCTGGGGCAAAAGATTTTGTTGTCAAGCCGTTCCAAGCGGACCGCGTCATCGAAGCGATCAACAAAACGATCGGGTGAGCGATCAGAGGTGGAGATCATGGCAATCTGGCGCTGGGCGGCCGTTTTGCTGGCAGCAGCCATCGCTTTTGGGCCGGTGCCGGCATCGGCCGCCCAAAGCCCGACGGTCGCCGACTGCCTGCAGCATCCTGATTCATGCGGGCCGTCAGCGCCTTCCGGGCAGCAGACAAAACAGACAGCGAATCAAGCCGCCGATGCGGTTTCCGCTTCCGATGTGCTTCGGCTCATCGGCGCGACCGCCTTTGTCCTCATTCTTCTTTATGCAGTATTAAAATGGTTTTCCCGCCGTCAGCCATTCGTTTCCGGCCAAAAAGGCGCCATCGAGCACCTTGGGGGAACAAGCGTCGGGGCGAACCGCTCCGTGCAGCTGATTAAAGTCGGCCGCCGGTTGCTCGTCATCGGTGTCGGCGATTCGATTCAGCTGCTCAGGGAAATTGAGGATGAGGATGAAATCAATGAGCTGTTGGCGCAGCATCGCGAACGGTTGGAACGGATGGCCGAGTTTGGCCGGCTCGGTTCTCTCTTTCGCGGCCGTTGGGCAGCGAAACCAAAGCGGAAAAGCGGTTTGCCGCCATCGTTTTCCGCGCTGTTGGCCGAGGAGATGAAGCAAATGACGGAAAAGCGAAACGAATGGCTCAAGCGGTTGAAAAAGAAAGGAACGGCCGGCGATGAGTGAATTTGTCCATATGTTTGATTCGATGGCTCCCGAGCACGTGTCGACGGCGGTGAAGCTGCTGTTGCTGCTCACCGTTTTGTCGATCGCTCCTGGCATTTTGATTATGACCACGTGTTTTACGCGCATCGTCATCGTTTTGTCGTTTGTGCGCACAGCGCTCGGCACGCAGCAAATGCCGCCGAACCAAGTGCTCGTCGGGCTCGCGCTGTTTTTAACGTTTTTCATTATGGCGCCGACATGGAAAGAAATCAACGACCAGGCGCTGCAGCCGCTGTTTGCCGACAAAATTGACTTGGAGGAGGCGTATGAACGGGCGGCGGTTCCGCTGAAGCAGTTTATGAGCCAATACACGAGGCAGGAAGATTTGGCGCTGTTTTTATCGTACAGCGGCGCCAAACAGCCGAAAACGATCAACGACATCCCGATGACCGTGCTCGTGCCGGCGTTTGCCATCAGTGAGTTGAAAACGGCGTTTCAAATGGGCTTTATGATTTTTCTTCCATTTTTAGTCATAGACATGATCGTTGCCAGCGTCTTAATGTCGATGGGGATGATGATGCTGCCGCCGGTGATGGTTTCGTTGCCGTTTAAAATTTTGCTGTTTGTCCTTGTCGACGGATGGCATTTGGTCGTCCAATCATTGCTGCGAAGTTTTCAATAAAGATAGGTGGCGTTTATGAGTGCCGATTTCATCATCCGCCTTGCTGAACAAGGCGTGTATATCGTGCTTATCGTCTGCGGGCCGCTGCTGCTGTTGTCGCTTGCCGTCGGACTTGTCGTCAGCATTTTTCAGGCTGCGACGCAAATTCAAGAGCAGACGCTCGCTTTTGTGCCGAAAATCGTCGCCGTCTTGCTTGGGCTTGTGTTCTTTGGGCCGTGGATGCTCTCGAAAATGGTGTCGTACGCGCACGATATTTTCAACAATCTTGCTTCGTTTATAGGCTGATCGGCGATGGAACAAGTATGGACTTATTTTCCGGCGTTTTTGCTCGTCTTTGTCCGCACCGCTTCGTTTTTCGCGGCGATGCCGTTGTTTTCCTACCGGACCGTGCCGGCTTCGTATAAAGTCGGACTGGCGTTTTTGTTCAGCTGGCTGTTGTTTTTGGCGATGCCCAAACCGGTGTTGTCGCTTGACGGCGTGTACGTATTGCTTGTCGTAAAAGAGGCGCTTGTCGGGCTGGCGCTTGGGCTGCTGGCGGCGATCCTCATGGCGGCGGTGCAAATCGCCGGCGGCTTGATCGATTTTCAAATCGGGTTTGCCATCGCCAACGTCATCGACCCGCAAACCGGAGCGCAAAGCCCGTTGCTCGGAGAGTATCTTCATTTGTTGGCGCTTTTGCTTTTGCTTATGCTTGACGGGCACCATTTGCTGCTTGATGGCATGTTTTACAGCTATCATTGGCTGCCGCTTGACCGCTTGCCGCACATTGCCGATGGGCCGGCGGTGGAGTACGTCGTGCGGGTGTTCGCTGCCATGTTTGCCGCCGCTGTGCAAATGGCCGCCCCGCTTGTCGGATCGCTCTTTTTAGTCGACGTGGCGCTTGGCATCATCGCTCGCGCCGTGCCGCAAATGAACATTTTCGCGGTCGGTTTTTCCGCCAAAACGGCGGCGGCGTTTTTGCTCCTCTTGGCGGCGGTTGGGGGAATATTGCTCGCGGCGCGCGGCGTATTTCACTTAATGTTTGCATCGTTGCGCGAGTTTATGCGGCTGTTGGGGGGCGGATAAGATGGGCGAGTGGCGGCTCGATTTGCAATTTTTCGCTGGGGAAAAAACGGAAAAGGCGACGCCGCGCAAACGGCAGGAAGTGCGGGAAAAAGGGCAGGTGGCCAAAAGCGGCGATGTCGTCTCCGCTTCAGTGTTGCTTGCTTCGTTTCTTGCTTTGTCCTTGGCCGGGGCGTACGAGCGGGACGGCCTGCTGCGGCTGTTCGCCCGCGCCTTGTCCGATTACGCGTCCGCTTCGTTGACGGTTGACTCACTTCACCGGCTGTTTCTTGACTGGCTTTCCCATGCGGCCTTGCTTTTGGCGCCGCTGTTCGCCGCCGCAGTGCTGGCGGCTGGGTTGGCCAACTTTTTGCAAATCGGCGCCTTGTTTACCGTTGAACCGTTAAAAATGGATTGGAACCGCCTCAATCCAGTGCAAGGAATGAAACGGCTGTTTTCGTTGCGCGCCTTGGTCGAGCTGTTGAAATCAGTGTTGAAAGCTGGAATCATCGGTGCGGTCGTGTTTGCGGCGCTGTTTGCCGAACGAAGCGAGCTTGCGGCGCTCGTTTCCAAGACGCCGGGTGTGGCCTTGACTGTCATCGGCGGCTTGACGGTGAAAATGGGGCTGTACGCCGCGGCGGCGCTCTTGTTTTTAGCGCTGTTTGATTACTTGTATCAGCGGTTTGAATTTGAAAAAAGCATCCGCATGTCCAAGCAGGACATTAAAGATGAGTACAAAAAGACGGAAGGCGATCCGCTCATCAAATCGCGCATCAAGCAAAAACAGCGCGAGATGGCGATGAGGCGGATGATGCAGGAAGTGCCGAACGCGGACGTCGTCATTACGAACCCGACGCATTACGCCGTTGCCCTCAAGTATGAAGACGGCAAGATGGAAGCGCCGGTTGTCGTCGCGAAAGGGGCGGATTATATGGCGTTGAAAATCAAGGAAGTGGCGAAAGCCCACGGCGTCGTTACCGTTGAGAACCGTCCGTTGGCGCAGGCGCTCTACCGCCAGACGGAAGTCGGCGATATGATTCCAGAGGCGTTTTTTAAAGCAGTGGCGGAAATTTTGGCGTACGTCTATCGGCTCAAGCGAAAGGTGTAGCAGCAAGGAGAGAAAACAATGCAAGCGCAAATGAAAGATTTATCCGTACTGTTTCTTGTCGTGCTCATCGTCGCCATGCTCGTCATTCCACTGCCGACGTGGCTGCTGAGTATATTGATTATTATCAATATTTCACTTGCTTTGCTCGTGCTGTTGACGGCGATGAACACGAAAGAGCCGCTTGAATTTTCCATTTTTCCGTCATTGCTTTTAGTGCTGACGCTGTTCCGATTAGGGTTGAACGTGTCGACGACTCGCTCGATTTTGAGCAAAGGAGAGGCGGGCGGCGTCGTCGAGACGTTCGGGACGTTCGTCGTCGGCGGCGATGTGGTTGTCGGGTTTGTCGTGTTTTTGATTTTGGTCATTATCCAGTTTGTTGTCATCACAAAAGGGGCGGAGCGCGTCTCTGAAGTGGCGGCCCGCTTTACGCTCGATGCGATGCCGGGCAAACAGATGAGCATTGACGCCGATTTAAACGCCGGCATGATTTCGGAGCAAGAAGCCCGCAAGCGGCGGGAAAAAATCGCCCAAGAAGCGGACTTTTACGGCGCGATGGATGGGGCGAGCAAGTTCGTTAAAGGCGATGCCATCGCGGGCATCATTATTGTCGTTATCAACATGCTGTTTGGCATGGTGATCGGCGTCGTCGAGCAAGGGATGGATGCAGCCGAGGCGGCGAAGCGTTACACGCTTTTGACGGTCGGCGACGGAATCGTCAGCCAAATTCCGGCGCTGTTGATTTCCACGGCGACCGGCATCATCGTCACCCGAGCGGCGTCAGACAGCAACTTAAGCGGCGATATTATGCGCCAGCTGTTCGCTTTTCCGAAAATGTTGTACGTCACGGCAGGGACGATTTTCCTGCTCGGCTTGTTTACGCCGATCAACGATTTGTTGACAATGCCGATTGCGGGGCTGTTGGCGCTTGGCGGCTACCGATTTATCGAGCGGCAAAAGCAAGAAGAAGCGGCATTGGCCGGCCCGGAAGAGGAGATGGCAGCCGCCGACGAATTGAAAAGCCCGGAAAGCGTCATTCAGCTGTTGCACATCGATCCGATTGAATTTGAGTTCGGCTATGCGCTCATTCCGCTCGCTGACGCCAATCAAGGCGGCGATTTGCTTGACCGGATCGTCATGATCCGTCGTCAGCTCGCGCTCGAGCTCGGCATCGTCATCCCGGTCGTGCGCATCCGCGACAACATTCAGCTGCAGCCGAATGAATACCGGATCAAAGTGAAAGGCGAGGAAGTGGCGCGCGGCGAGTTGCTGCTTGACCATTATTTGGCGATGAGCCCCGGAGTTGACGACGATTCGATTGATGGCATTGACACCATCGAGCCGGCGTTTGGTCTGCCGGCGAAATGGATTTCCGAGGCGGCAAAAGACCGGGCGGAAATGCTCGGCTATACGGTCGTCGACCCGCCATCGGTCGTCTCAACACACTTGACGGAGGTGCTGAAAGCCCATGCCCACGAACTGCTGGGGCGCCAGGAAACGAAGCAGCTGATCGATCATTTAAAAGAATCGTATCCGGTGCTTGTCGACGATGTGACGCCGAATCCGCTGTCTGTCGGCGACGTGCAAAAAGTGCTCGCCAAGCTGTTGAAAGAGAAAGTGTCGATCCGCAATTTGCCGCTCATTTTTGAGGCGCTCGCCGATTTTGCCCGCCTGACCAGCGACACCGACTTGCTGACGGAATACGTCCGCCAAGCGTTGGCGCGGCAAATCACCTCGCAGTACGCCGTGCCGGGCGAGCCGCTTCGCGTCATTACGCTGTCGGGCAGGGCGGAAAAAACGATCGCCGACGCCGTGCAGCAAACAGAGCATGGCCGCTATTTGGCGCTCGATCCGGCGCGGGCGCAGGCGTTTGTGGAAGCGGTCGCCGCGGCGCTTGAACGCTATCCGTTCGCCGGCCAGACGCCGATTTTGCTCTGCTCCCCGGCGGTGCGCATGTACGTCCGCCAGCTGACCGAGCGCCATTTTCCGACTGTTCCGGTGCTTTCGTACAACGAGCTTGAAGCGGATGTCGAAGTTCAAAGCGTGGGGATGGTGGAAATCGAATGAAAGTGAAAAAATTTGTCGCTCCGTCCATGAACGAAGCGATGAAAATGGTTCGCGCCGAGCTCGGCCGCGACGCCGTCATTTTGCACTCGAAAGTCGTGCAGACCGGCGGATTTTTCGGTCTGTTTGCGAAAAAAAAGATCGAAGTGTTGGCCGGCGTCGATCCGGATCCACTGCCGCCGCGCCAGCCAGATGCCGCCGCGTCTTTGACGCGTCAGCCAGGTGCCGCCGCGTCCTTTGCCCCTTTGCCGGCGGCCGAGCGGGAGGAAGACGGCTCGCTTGCCAGTGAACTCGAGGAAGTCAAGGCGCTCATCCGTCAGTTCAACGCCCGCTCGTCTTCGCTGCTTTACCCTCCGCCGCTTGCGGAAGCGGAACGGCGCCTCGTTCGGCAAGGGATGGCGGATGTGTACGTCCGCCAAGTGATGGATCGCCTGCTTGAACGGTGGTATGCCGACAAAGACGGCCGGTCGCCCGCTATGGTCGCCGTCTGGGCGAAAGAAGCGGTGCGCGAACTGTTGTCGGCGCTTCCGTTTGTCAAAACGGCGGAGCAAAAAAAGTATATGATTTTGCTCGGTCCGACCGGAGTTGGAAAAACGACGACGCTCGCCAAAATGGCGGGGCGCGCCGTGCTTGAGAAAGGGAAAAAAGTTGGATTCATCACGACGGACACGTACCGGATTGCCGCCATCGACCAGTTGAAGACGTACGCCGACATTTTGTCCGCCCCGTTGGAAGTATGCTACAATGCCGACGATTTTCGGACGGCGAAGCGGAAGTTGGCCGGCTGCGATCTCGTGTTTGTCGACACGGCGGGCCGCAACTTCCGCAACCCGCAATACGTTGATGAACTGCAACAAACGCTCGAGTTCGACGGCGAGACGGAAACGTTTCTTGTGTTCGCTGCCACCGGAAAGTATGACGATATGAAAACGATTTACAACCACTTTTCCCGCCTGCCGATCGATCGGCTGATCGTGACGAAGCTTGATGAGACCGACTCGTTCGGAGCGATCGTCAATGTGTTGCTTGACAGCCGCCTTGCCGCCGCCTATTTCACGAACGGGCAAAACGTGCCGGACGACATGGTGGAAGCGTCCGTTGACCGGCTCGTTCATTTGCTGTTTGGGGTGGAGCAATGGTGAGCGATCAGGCGGAGCGGCTGCGCTATGAGCTGGGCCGCCGGCGCCAGCCGGCGGCGGGGCCGCGGACCATCGCGGTGACGAGCGGGAAAGGCGGAGTCGGCAAGTCAAACCTTTCACTCAATTTTTCGTTGTCGCTCTCAAAGCTTGGGTTTCGCGTCTTGCTGCTTGATATGGACATCGGCATGGGCAACATCGACATTTTGCTCGGCCAGTCGTCGCCATTGACGTTGGCGGATTGGTTTTCTGCGCGGCTGCCGCTCGCAGAGCTGGTAAAAAGCGGACCGGAGCATCTATCGTATATCGCTGGAGGGACGGGCGTGGCGCAATGGCTGACGGTCGACCGAGCTGCTGTCGACTATTTGTTGGCCGAGCTGCAGACGTTGGCGTCGCGATATGATTATCTCATTTTCGATATGGGGGCGGGCGCCTCAGAAGAACGATTGTATTTTTTAAAGTCCGTCGACGATGTGTTTATCGTCACGACGCCGGAGCCGACCGCGATGACGGATGCGTACGCCATGATGAAATATATGCACACCGCCGGCAGCGAGGCGCCATTTTCCGTCATCGTCAACCGCGCCGGCAACGAGCGGGAAGGATATGGCGTCTTTTCGCGCCTGCAACATGCCGCCAGCCGGTTTTTCCATAAAGACATCGCCTTGCTTGGCGTCGTTCCCGAAGACCGGACTGTCGCACGCTGTGTTGTTCGGCAAACGCCGTTTGTTCTCTTTGATCCGGCGGCGAAGGCGAGCCAAGCCGTGCGCCAAATGGCATGCCGCTACGCGTTGGGAGGAGAAAAAGAGCTGAAGCGGGCTTCCCGCTTTTTTGCGAAGCTGCGTCAACTTTTGCTAGAAAGGTAGAGACGGAATCATGAAGACGATCAAGGTGCTTGTCGTCGATGACTCGGCGTTTATGCGCAAATGGATCAGCGACCTTCTGTCCGAACATCCGCGCCTCAAAGTCATCGGAACGGCCCGCAACGGCCGGGAGGCGCTCGATAACATCGCCGCCCTAAGGCCGGATGTCGTGACGCTTGATGTGGAAATGCCGGTTATGAACGGGCTCGAAACGCTGCAACGCATCATGCGGGACCATCCCGTGCCGGTTGTCATGGTGTCAAGCACGACGACTGAAGGGGCGGAAAACACGATCGCCGCTATGCAGTACGGAGCGGTCGACTTTGTTGCCAAGCCGTCCGGACCGATTTCGCTTGATTTGTACAAAGTGAAGGACGAGCTGATTCACAAAGTGCTGCACGCGAGCGAAGCGAACGTGGCCGCCTTGACTGCCCCGCGCCGCCAACGTCCGCCTTGGCGCCCACCGTTTAAAACAGCCGCGCGGCCGCAACAGGTGATCGTCGCGATCGGCACTTCCACCGGTGGCCCGCGCGCGCTCGAGACGGTGCTGACGCAGCTTCCGCCCGATCTAGCCGCTCCCGTCGTTGCTGTCCAACATATGCCAAAAGGATTTACGGCATCGCTCGCCAATCGGCTTGATGCGCTCGCCGCGATCACGGTCAAGGAGGCGGAAGACGGGGAAGTGCTGCGGAATGGCACCGCCTATATCGCGCCAGGCGGCGTCCATCTCATCGTTCGCGAAGAAGGCGGCGCGCTGACAGCCCGTTTCGACGAATCGCCGCCGCGTGCTGGCCATCGTCCAGCTGTTGACGTGTTGTTCGAGTCGCTCGCTGCCATTCGCGGATGTCGGAAAATCGCGGTGATCATGACCGGAATGGGAAGCGACGGAACAGCAGGGGTGAAAAAACTGAAGGAAAGCGGGAACACAAAAGCGATCGCGGAAGCGCGCGAGACAGCCGTTGTCTTTGGGATGCCAAGAGCGGCGATCGAGGCTGGCGTCGTTGATGTCATCGCGCCGCTTGACAGCATCGCCGCTGCCATCGTTCAATCGATCGGGGAGTAAGGGGGAAACGGCATGGACATGAGACAATATTTGGATTTGTTTATTGACGAAAGCAAAGAACATTTGCAGGCGATCAACGAGCGGCTGTTGGAACTTGAAAAAACTCCGGAGGACATGTCTTTGGTGAACGATATTTTCCGTTCGGCCCATACGTTGAAAGGCATGTCCGCCACGATGGGGTTTGAAGATTTAGCCAATTTGACGCACCAAATGGAAAACGTGCTCGATGGCATCCGCAATCGGCGGCTTTCTGTCACTCCGGAATTGCTTGACGTCATTTTTGAAGCCGTCGACCATTTGGAGGCGATGATCAGTTCCATCGCTGCAGGCGGTGACGGAACGCGCGATGTAAGGGGAACAATCGAGCTGTTGAAACGAATCGAGCAAGGGGAGATGCCGAACAAGCAGGCAGCAAAGGAACAACCGCCCCTTGAACATGCGTATGGAGAATTTGAATACCACGTGCTCGAGCAGGCGAAGGAGCAGGGATTTTCCGTCTACGAAATCCGCGTTCGGCTTCGCGATGACTGCTTGTTGAAAGCGGCGCGCGTCTATATGGTGTTTGAACAGCTGAATGAAGCCGGGGAAATTGTGAAGGCAACGCCGCCGGTCGAGATGCTGGAGGAAGAACAGTTTGATCGGGAGTTTCTCGTTACGGTCGTGTCCAAGGAGTCGGCTGATGTGCTGCAAAAGCGGCTGATGGGCATTTCCGAAATTGATGAGGTCGAGGTGTCGATGCTATCGATCGATGAATCGTCGGCGGAAAGCGAGAAAACGGCTGCGCCCCAACAACCGGCCGCTATGGAGCAGGCAGCGACCGTGCAGAGTGAAGCGGAGGCGCCGGAAAAACAAACCGTGAAACAGGCGGCGAAAATGATCCGCGTCAACATTGAACGGCTCGATCGGTTGATGAACTTATTTGAAGAATTGGTCATCGACCGCGGTCGGCTTGAGCAAATTTCCCGCGAACTCAACCATGCCGAATTGACGGAAACGGTTGAGCGGATGTCTCGCATCTCGAGCGATTTGCAGACGATCATTTTAAATATGCGCATGGTGCCGGTTGAAACGGTGTTCAACCGCTTCCCGCGCATGGTGCGCCAGCTCGCCCGCGAGCTCGGCAAAAGGGTGCGCCTTGACATCATCGGAGCGGATACGGAGCTTGACCGGACGGTTATTGATGAAATCGGCGACCCGCTTGTCCATTTGATCCGCAATGCGCTCGACCACGGCATCGAAGCACCGGACGTCCGGGCGGCGCGCGGAAAGCCGGAAGAAGGGACTGTTCAATTGCGAGCGTACCATAGCGGCAACCATGTCTTTATTGAAATCGAGGATGACGGCGCCGGCATTTCCCGGGAGAAGGTGCTGAAAAAGGCGATCAGCCGCGGCATTGTCTCGCCGCAGGCGGCGGAGCATTTGAACGATCAGCAAATTTACGAGTTGATTTTCGCTCCCGGCTTTTCGACAGCTGAGCAAGTTTCTGACATTTCCGGCCGCGGCGTCGGTTTGGATGTCGTCAAAAGCACGATCGAGTCGCTCGGCGGCACCGTTTCGGTCGATTCGCAGCCTGGAAAAGGGTCGCTCTTTTCGATTCAGCTGCCGCTCACATTGTCGATCATTTCCGTGTTGCTCGTCCAAATTGCCGAGGAAACGTACGCGATTCCGCTGTCATCGATCATTGAGACGGCGCTGGTGAAAAAGGAAGAAATTTTCTCCGCCCACAATCAGCCGGTCATCGATTTTCGCGGCAAAATCGTGTCGCTCGTCCGCCTGAAAGACGTCTTCGCTGTCCCTGGAGCAACGGATGACGGCGATGCGGTGGCGGCTGTGATCGTCCGGAAAGGGGAAAAACTGGCGGCTCTGGCGGTCGACTCGTTTATCGGGCAGCAGGAAGTCGTGTTAAAGTCGCTAGGAAACTATTTATCTTCTGTTTTTGCCATTTCGGGGGCGACGATTTTAGGAGATGGCCGAGTGGCGCTGATTATCGACTGCAACGCGCTCGTGAAGTAGGAGATGGCACGTCGGTGCGGCGGCGCCTATGGCGTTGATCTGCCGTTTTCAGTGGCATGTCGAAAAAAAAAGGGGGAGGATTGGATGATGGCCAGTGTGCAAGCAGACTGGAAAGTGATTGCGTTTCGCCTGAAAGAAGAAGAATATGCTCTGCCGGTGCAGTATGTCCGTTCAATCGAGAAAATGCAGCCGATCACGCGTGTGCCGGGAACGGCCCATTATGTAAAAGGAGTCATCAACTTGCGCGGTGTTGTGACGCCGATCATCGATTTGCGCGAGCGGTTCGGGTTTGCCTCCGAACCATATGGGGAGCAGACGCGGATTATTATCGCCGCTTTTGAGGATATTGAAGTCGGGCTTATCGTCGATGCCGCGAATGATGTCCTTGATCTGCCGGCGGAAAGCATCGAACCGCCGCCAGAGGCAATTGGCTCCGTTGAGGCAAGTTACATTGACGGCGTGGCGAAAGTGGAGAATCGGCTCCTCATTTTGCTCGATTTGGCGAAAGTGCTCGACCGATAACCCGTGGAGGGGAGCGTTGACATTGGACGATATTCGCAACTTGACGGGGATGCATATTGACATTTTGCGCGAAATCGGCAACATCGGCGCCGGCAACGCGGCGACGGCTTTGTCGATGTTGCTGAACAAAAAAATTGAAATGGCGGTGCCGCGCGTTCAAATTGCGACGTTTGCCGAAATGATGGAATTGATCGGCGGACCGGAACAAGTGGTGGCGTGCGTCTATTTGCGCATTGAAGGAGAAGCGCCGGGAAACATGTTTTTCGTGTTGCCGCCGGAGCAGGCTGAGCGGTTCGTCCGCCGGATGATTGGCGATGACTCGTTTTCGTTTCAAGGAGAAGCCCATGAGCTTGGCTGCTCGGCGCTTCAGGAGCTCGGCAACATTTTAGCCGGCTCGTATTTGTCGGCATTGGCTGACTTTACGCGGCTCAACTTGCATCCGTCCGTGCCGGCATTGGCCATCGACATGATTGGAGCTGTGCTGTCGTTCGGATTGCTTGAGCTGTCGCGCGCCGGCGATTACGCCATTTTGATTGACACGGCCATTTACGATGAACGGCGCCCAGATGAAAGCATCAATGGCCATTTCTTTCTTCTTCCTGATCCGGATTCGTTTTCCATCATCTTTCGAGCGCTAGGTGTGGATGGCCTATGAGCACAGCGCAGGCTGTCAAAATCGGCATTGCGGAAATGGAGGTCGTCATAGCGCCGAACGTCATCCGTACATGTGGGCTCGGGTCGTGCGTTGGTGTCGTCATTTACGACGCAGGCAAGGCGGTTGCCGGCATGGCGCATGTCATGCTTCCGCACTCCTCGATGGCGCGCGGCGGGGTCATCAATGCGGCCAAATACGCCGATACGGCGGTCGAGGCGCTCGCTCAGCTCGTCATGGCCGCCGGTGGGCGGAAAGGGATGCTGAAAGCGAAGCTGGCCGGCGGGGCACAAATGTTTTCATTTTCGACAGCTGGCGATATGATGCGCATTGGCGCGCGCAATGTGGAGGAAGTGAAAAAGCAGCTTGAGCGACTTCATATTCCGGTCGTCGCTGAAGATGTCGGGGGCCATAGCGGCCGCACGATCGAATTTAATCCGCAGACGGGCGTGCTCTCCATCCGCACCGCCGCTCAAGAAATAAAGGAAATATGACCGAGATGCGCCGTTTCCGCAAGGCAAGGGGGAGAATGATGGGAAGCGCGCTAAAAGGAGAAGAACGGAAATACTGGGATGAATGGATCAACGGCCGTGACCGCCGCGCGGCCGAGGAGCTGGTGCAGCGCTATATGCCGCTTGTTTTCTACCACGTGCAGCGGCTTTCGGCGACGCTGCCGAGCTCCGTGCCGAAGGACGAGCTCGTCAGCCTTGGACTCGTCGGCTTATACGATGCGTTGGAAAAATTTGATCCATCGCGTGATTTGAAGTTCGACACGTACGCCTCGTTCCGCATCCGCGGCGCCATCTTAGACGGCTTGCGCAAAGAAGACTGGCTGCCGCGCAGCATGCGCGATAAGGCAAAAAAAATTGAGGAAGCCATCGAGCGGCTCGAACAGCGGCATATGCGATCGGTGACGGCGAAAGAGATCGCCGCTGAGCTCGGGATGACGGAAGAGGAAGTGCAGGCGGCGGCGAGCGAAACGTTTTTTTCCCATTGGCTGCCGCTCGGGCAGACGACTGTGGACGAAGACGAAGGACTGTTGGCGGTTCGCGACGACCGCGCTCCGCTTCCCGAGGAGCAAATTGTCAAGCAGGAAATGATCGAAAAGCTGGCTGAAGCCATTGCACAGCTGAATGAAAAAGAACAGCTCGTCATCAGTTTGTTTTACAAAGAGGAGCTGACGTTTACAGAAATCGGGAGTCTCTTGCATCTGTCGACATCAAGAATTTCGCAAATTCACGCGAAAGCGCTTTGGAAACTGCGCCGCTTTTTTGCGGAAGAGCAATAAGGGGAGAGGAAGAAAAACGATGGACATCCAGCTGCCAGCGTTGCAAAGCGTTATGCCGAAAGCGCCCGATGCGGAAAGGGTTCAGGCCTTGACGCAACAACACTCGTATGCGGTGCAGGCGCAAATGGCAACTGCCGGCGAAAAGCGGGCGGAGCGTGCGCGCCGTCGGGTGACGGAGAAACGAACGAGTGCCCGCCTCGAGCGGGAGGCGTCCCGTTTTGGGGGACACCCTTATAAAGGAAAAACGATCGACCTTCAAGGATAGTGAACATCATGACGGCATTTTGGTTAACGATTAGTTTGTTGCTGCACGCCTTGTCGTTTTGGCTGATCATTCTGCTTTTCCTCCGCCTATCGAGGCTTGGCGAGGCGGAGCGGCGGGCCGAGGAGCTCGAGGAAGCAATGACCGCTTATCTCGCCGCCTGGAAGGAAGAAAACGAGCGCTTTTTGGCTGAACTTGACAGCCGGACCGTTTCGCCGCCGTCTGCATCGGAAACAGGTGGCGCGCAACTGAACGCAGCGGCTGGCGCGTCGGGTTTGCACCGGGAGCGGAGCAGAGAAAAAACGGCGCCTATGCCGGATGCAGGAAGCGGCAAACATGCTGCCGGGTTTGAAAAGCGGGCGGCGGAGCGCACGCCGGAAGACGAAGCTGGCGAAGGAGGCTCGACAAGGCAGGAGCGGCAGAAGAAAATCGAGGAAAGCTATAGCGGCGAAGCGGCCGGTGCGGCGTCGGATTATGTGACGGACATCGGAGTGGTTGAGGATGTGCTTGAACTTTCATTCACCCAGCCAGCTGGCGCGAGTGAGCTCGTCCGCCGCCTATATGCGGAAGGGGCGACGGTCGAAGAGATTGCCAAACAGCTCGGCAAAGGGAAAACGGAAGTCGAGCTGTTGCTCAAATTTGCGCCAAAAACGGACCGATAGGCAAATAACAGCTTGATTTGCCGCTGACAGTTGTGATATATTTTTTCATGGTGTGAATACACACGCCTGCTGATTTCAGCAACGGTGCTGGCTCAGCCAGTCTTGCTGAAAGATGAAACAGGCGGAGGATCAAAAACCACTAAGAAACAGGAGGAGCATACATGTCGGTTATTTCGATGAAACAACTGCTTGAAGCTGGCGTCCATTTCGGACATCAGACGCGCCGTTGGAATCCGAAAATGAAAAAATACATTTTCACGGAGCGCAATGGCATCTATATCATCGATTTGCAAAAAACGGTGAAAAAGGTCGAGGAAGCATACAACTTCGTCCGCGAATTGGCGGCGAACGGCGGCAAAATTTTGTTCGTCGGCACGAAAAAACAAGCGCAAGAGTCGGTGAAAGAAGAAGCGGAACGCTGCGGCATGTATTACGTCAACCAACGCTGGCTTGGCGGCACGCTGACGAACTTCGCCACGATCCAAAAACGAATCAAACGGTTGCGTGAAATTGAAAAAATGGAAGAAGACGGCGTATTTGACGTTCTGCCGAAAAAAGAAGTCATCGGCTTGAAAAAAGAAAAAGAGCGGCTCGAGAAGTTTTTGGGCGGCATTAAAGACATGAAAGAGCTGCCGGATGCGCTGTTTGTCATTGACCCGCGCAAAGAGCGGATTGCAGTGGCGGAAGCGCGCAAGTTGAACATCCCGATCATCGGCATCGTCGACACGAACTGCGATCCAGATGAAATCGACTACGTCATCCCGGCCAACGACGACGCCATCCGCGCTGTCAAGTTGTTGACTTCGAAAATCGCCGATGCGGTGCTTGAGGCGAAACAAGGCGAAGAAGCAGCCGTCGCGGCAGAGTAACGATGCTCAAGAAAGGTGATAAGAGGGGAAAAGCCTTTTATCACCTTTTTTTGAGACAGAAATCAGCAACTTTTGGCTATACTAACGAATAAGGGCGAAACGGGAAGCCGCTGCCGGCACTGATACATATATGCGACAATGAGAAGGAGGACTTTTTTATGGCGATTACAGCACAAATGGTGAAAGAACTGCGCGAAAAAACAGGCGCAGGCATGATGGACTGCAAAAAGGCGCTCACCGAAACGAACGGTGACATGGAAAAGGCGATCGACTGGCTGCGCGAAAAAGGGATCGCCAAAGCGGCGAAAAAAGCGGACCGCATCGCGGCCGAAGGAATGGCGTACATCGCTGTGGAAGGCAATACCGCTGTCATTTTGGAAGTGAACTCGGAAACGGACTTCGTTGCGAAAAACGAATCGTTCCAAACGTTGGTGAAAGAGCTGGCCGCCCACTTGCTGAAACAAAAACCGGCGTCGCTTGACGAAGCGCTCGGTCAAACGATGGACAACGGCTCGACCGTCCAAGATTACATTAACGCCGCCATCGCGAAAATCGGCGAAAAAATCACGCTTCGCCGCTTTGCCGTCGTCAACAAAGCGGATGGCGAAACGTTCGGCGCGTACTTGCACATGGGCGGGCGCATCGGCGTATTAACGTTATTAGCCGGCAATGCGAGTGAAGATGTCGCCAAAGATGTCGCCATGCACATTGCGGCGCTTCATCCGAAATACGTCTCGCGCGACGACGTGCCGCAGGAAGAAATTGCGCATGAGCGCGAAGTGTTGAAGCAGCAAGCGTTAAACGAAGGCAAGCCGGAAAAAATCGTTGAAAAAATGGTCGAAGGCCGGCTGAACAAGTTTTACGAAGACGTCTGCCTGCTCGAGCAAGCGTTCGTGAAAAACCCGGATGTGACGGTGCGCCAATACGTCGAAGCGAACGGAGCAACAGTCAAGCAGTTCATCCGTTACGAAGTTGGCGAAGGGCTCGAAAAGCGCCAAGACAATTTTGCTGAAGAAGTCATGAGCCAAGTCAGAAAACAATGACGGACCGCAACAGGGAACACGCGCGTGTTCCCTGTTTTTCAAAGTGATTCGCATTCGCATCATGGAGGTTTGACATGGAACAACCAAAATACAAACGCGTCGTGTTAAAGTTGAGCGGAGAAGCGCTTGCCGGGAAGCAAGGATTTGGCATTCATCCGGCGGTCATCCAGTCGATCGCCAAACAAGTGAAGGAAGTCGCTGAACTGGGCGTCGAGGTCGCCATCGTCGTCGGCGGCGGCAACATTTGGCGCGGAAAAACGGGAAGCGAAATGGGCATGGACCGGGCGACGGCCGATTACATGGGCATGTTGGCGACGGTGATGAACGCCCTCGCCTTGCAGGACAGCCTTGAGCAGCTTGGCGTGGAAACGCGGGTGCAGACGTCGATTGAAATGCGGCAGGTGGCCGAGCCGTACATTCGCCGCCGGGCGATTCGCCATCTTGAGAAAAAGCGGGTTGTCATTTTCGCCGCCGGCACAGGCAACCCGTACTTCTCCACCGACACGACCGCGGCGCTTAGGGCGGCGGAAATTGAGGCGGACGTCATTTTAATGGCAAAAAACAATGTCGACGGCGTCTACAGCGCTGATCCAAACGTTGATGCCAACGCGGTCAAATACGATGAGCTGTCGTATTTGGATGTCATCAAGCAAGGGCTCGGCGTCATGGACTCGACCGCTTCCTCGCTTTGCATGGACAACGACATTCCGCTCATTGTCTTCTCGATTATGGAAGAAGGGAACATTAAACGCGCAGTGTTAGGCGAAAACATCGGAACGATCGTAAGGGGGAAATAACGATGGCAAAGCAAGTGATCCAACAGGCGAAAGAAAAAATGGACAAAGCAGTGCAAGCGTTCACCCGCGAGCTGGCAAGCATTCGCGCCGGCCGGGCGAACGCAGGGCTGCTTGAAAAAGTGACCGTTGATTATTACGGCGTGCCGACGCCGATCAACCAGCTGGCTTCCATCAGTGTGCCGGAAGCGCGCCTGCTCGTCATTCAGCCGTATGACAAATCGGCCATCAAAGAAATGGAAAAAGCCATTTTAGCATCGGATTTAGGGCTGACGCCGTCGAATGATGGATCGGTCATCCGCCTTGTCATCCCGCCGCTCACAGAGGAACGACGCCGCGAGCTGGCGAAGCTTGTTAAAAAGTATTCAGAAGACGCGAAAGTCGCCGTGCGCAACATTCGCCGCGATGCAAACGATGAATTGAAAAAGCTCGAGAAAAACGGCGAGATTACCGAAGACGAACTCCGCAGCTACACGGATGAAGTGCAAAAGCTGACCGATGACCATATCGCCAAAATCGATGCCATCACAAAAGAGAAAGAAAAAGAAGTCATGGAAGTATAGGCAAAACGATGCAAACCCTCTATGTTGATGGAGGGTTTTTTTGCTATAATGGAAAGGCAAAACACGTTCGCGGAGGACTCGTATGTTCAATAAAATGCGAAAAACGAAAGAGATAGACGTCCCGGTGACGAAGGAAGAGGTGCTCAGGCATCCGATCCCAAGCCATGTCGCCATCATTATGGATGGGAACGGAAGGTGGGCGAAAAAGCGGGCGTTGCCGAGGGCGGCCGGCCATTACGAAGGCATGCAGGTTGTGCGCAAAATCACTCGTTTTGCGAACGAGCTGGGAATTCGAATTTTGTCGCTTTACGCGTTTTCCACGGAAAATTGGAAGCGGCCGAAAAGCGAAGTCGATTATTTAATGAAGCTGCCGGAGCAGTTTTTGACGACGTTTCTTCCCGAGCTCATTGCTGAAAATGTCAAAGTGCAAGTGATCGGCCATACGGAGGCGTTGCCTGATTATACGCGCCGGGCGGTTGAGAAAGCCGTCGAGGAAACAAGCGACAACACTGGGCTCGTTTTGAATTTTGCCCTCAATTATGGCAGCCGGTCGGAAATCACCGCCGCCGTCCAGCAAATCGCCAAAGACGTCGAACGCGGGGCGCTGGCGCCGGAAGACATCACCGAACCGCTCATTTCGTCGTACTTGATGACGAGCGGGCTCGCCGACCCCGATTTGCTCATTCGCACGAGCGGGGAGATTCGCTTAAGCAATTTCATGCTTTGGCAGTTGGCGTATACGGAGCTTTGGTTTACGGATGTGTTATGGCCGGATTTTACTGAGCAACATTTCTTAGAGGCGATTGCCGCTTACCAGCGGCGCGACCGCCGATTTGGAGGAGTGTCAGCGCGATGAAGCAGCGAATCATCACCGGAGTCATAGCGGCGGCGCTCTTTTTGCCGATTGTTATTTTTGGCGGATTTCCGTTTATAATAGTAACATATATATTGGCCACGGTCGGGCTGTTTGAACTGTTGCGGATGAAAGGGATGAGCCTGTTGTCGTTTGCCGGGGCGGCTGGATTGATCGCCCTTTGGCTGCTGCTCGTTCCCGCCCGTTACGGCAGCGAGTGGTTGGCGTCCGGGGCCGTCAAGTTTGGCGTGATCGCCGCTTTGGCTTTTTTGTTGCTTGTCGGCACGGTCGTGACGAAAAATGCACTGACGTTCGATGAGGCAGCGTTTGTCGTTTTGGCGGTTGTCTATGTCGGCGTGGGGTTTTTCTGTTTTGGCGCGGTTCGTTTGGTCGGCTTGGCGTATTTCGTTTATGCCTTGTTTGTTATTTGGGCGACCGACATCGGGGCGTATTTCTTCGGCCGCGCCTTTGGCCGGCGCAAGCTATGGCCGGAGATCAGCCCGAAAAAAACGATGGAAGGCGCCATCGGCGGCATCGTTTCCGCCGTTGTTGTCGCCGCGATTTACGAGTGGGCGGCGGCGCCGTTTGCCAGTTTGGCGGCCGCACTTGGCGTCGCGTTGCTGCTGTCGGCGTTCGGCCAGCTCGGCGATTTAATCGAATCGGCATTTAAGCGCCATTACGGCGTGAAAGATTCCGGGGCGATTTTGCCGGGGCATGGCGGCATTTTAGACCGGTTTGACAGCTTGTTGTTCGTGCTGCCGCTGTTGTACATACTGCTTGACATTGCAAGATAAGCGGGTGAGGAGTGAAACGATTGAAATATATTAGTATATTAGGGGCGAGCGGATCGATCGGCACGCAGGCGCTTGATGTCATCCGCGCCCATCCGGACGAGTTCCGCTTGGCCGCCGCATCGGTCGGGAAAAATATCGACGCGGCGAGGCGGCTGATCGCTGAATTTTCACCCCGTCTCGTCGCTGTCGCCGACCGCGATGCGTATGAAGTGCTCTATCGCGAGTACCGCGGGCGGACGGCGATCGTGTACGGGGAAGAAGGATTGATTGAAGCGGCGGTTTGCCCACAAGCCGATGTTGTCGTCACCGCCGTTGTCGGCAGCGTCGGCCTTGTGCCGACGCTGAAGGCGATTGAGGCGGGAAAGGCAATCGCTCTCGCCAACAAAGAGACGCTCGTTGTTGCCGGACATCTTGTCATGGCGGAGGCCAAGCGGCGCGGCGTGCCGCTGTTGCCGGTTGACAGCGAACATTCCGCTATTTTTCAATGCCTGCAAGGGGAAAAGATTGAACAAGTTGACAAACTCATTCTGACCGCTTCCGGCGGCAGCTTCCGCGACAAGACGCGCGCAGAGCTTGCACATGTGACGGTCGAGGAGGCGCTTCGCCATCCAAACTGGTCGATGGGGGCCAAAATTACGATTGATTCGGCGACCATGATGAACAAAGGGTTTGAGGTCATTGAGGCTCATTGGCTGTTCGGGCTGCCATATGAGCGGATCGAGGTTGTTTTGCACCGCGAAAGCATCATCCATTCGCTCGTTGCGTTTCGCGACACAAGTGTGTTGGCGCAGCTCGGCACGCCGGATATGCGCGTTCCAATCCAATATGCTTTGGCGTATCCAAAGCGTCTGCCGCTTCCATCCGCCAAGCCGCTTGATTTGGCCTCGCTTGGGGCGCTCCATTTCGCTCCGGTTGATTTTGACCGTTATCGCTGTTTGCGGCTTGCCTATGAGGCCGGCAAGCGAGGCGGCTCGCTGCCGACGGTGTTGAATGCGGCCAATGAAGAGGCGGTGGCGGCGTTTTTAGCCGGACGGATTCCGTTTTTGGCCATCGAGGAGTGGATTGAACGCGCCCTCGAACGCCATCGGCCGGTAGATGATCCGCAGCTTGAGGACATTCGCGAAATCGATGCGGACGCGCGCGCCTACGTTCGCTCACTACTATCATAAAGGTGGTTGAAACGTTGGAATCGATCATTTCGTTTATCGTCGTCTTTGGTGCCCTCGTCTTTTTTCACGAGCTCGGCCACTTGCTGCTAGCAAAACGGGCGGGCATTCTTTGCCGAGAATTTGCCATCGGCTTCGGGCCGAAGGTGTTTTCATTCAAGAAAAATGAAACGGTGTACACGATCCGCCTTCTCCCGCTTGGCGGCTTCGTCCGCATGGCCGGCGAAGACCCGGAGACGATTGAATTGAAGCGGGGGCAAGTCGTCGGCTTGTTGCTTGATGGCAGCGGCCAAGTGGAAAAAATCGTTCTCAACCATAAGGACGATTATCCGAACGCCCGCGTCGTGGAAATAGAGGATGCCGATTTGGAGCACGGCATGTATGTGACCGGCTATACGGACGGCGAGCGGTTCGAGCGGTTTGCGGTCAAAGAACCGTCGTTTTTCGTCGTCGATCGCCAAGAAATTCAAATCGCCCCATACCATCGTCAATTTGTGGCAAAAACGCTCGGACAGCGGACGATGACGATTTTGGCCGGACCGCTCGCCAACTTTCTCTTGGCGCTCGTCATTTTTATTATCATCGGCCTTTTGCAAGGCTACCCAGTCGACAAGCCGATCATCGGCGAGCTGACGCCGGAAGGGGCGGCGCGCGCCGCCGGCTTGAAGCAAGGGGATGAGGTGATCGCCATTAACGGCGAACGGATGGAAACGTGGACGGAAATCGTCAACACGATTCGCGCCCATCCGGGAGAGCCGCTTCAGTTTCAAATTGAGCGGAATGGGAAAGAACTAAGTGTGACGGTCACCCCTGAAGCGAAAACGGTGCAAGGGGAGACGATCGGCTTGATCGGCGTCTATCAGCCGATGGAAAAATCGGTGTTTGGCTCGATCAAGCAAGGGCTGGTTGAGACGTACTACTGGACGCGGGAAATTGTAACGGGGCTCGGCCAATTGATCACCGGCCAGTTTCAGCTTGACATGCTGTCCGGCCCGGTCGGCATCGCCGTATCGACCGGTAAAGTCGCTGAATCCGGGATCTACTATTTGATGAAATGGGGCGCAATTTTAAGCATCAACCTTGGGATTGTCAACTTGTTGCCATTGCCGGCGTTAGACGGCGGGCGGCTCCTCTTTTTCGCCATTGAAGCGGTGCGCGGCAAGCCAGTCGACCGGCAAAAAGAAGGAATGGTCCATTTTATCGGCTTCGCCTTGCTGATGCTGCTCATGCTCGTTGTGACATGGAACGACATTCAAAAATTTTTCCTATAGAGAGAAAACGAGGTGGCTAATGGATGAGACAAAGTCAAGCGTTTATTCCGACGTTGCGTGAAGTGCCGGCGGACGCGGAAGTGAAAAGCCATCAGCTTCTGCTGCGGGCCGGCTTCATTCGCCAAAGCGCAAGCGGCGTCTACACGTTTTTGCCGCTTGGGCAGCGTGTTTTACAAAAAGTGGAATCTATCATCCGCGAGGAAATGAATCGCATTGGAGCAATGGAGCTCCTCATGCCGGCCTTGCAGCCGGCTGAGCTTTGGCAACAGTCCGGCCGTTGGTACTCGTACGGGCCGGAGCTGATGCGCCTCAAAGATCGGCATGAGCGCGATTTCGCCCTTGGGCCGACGCATGAAGAAATGATCACGGCGATCGTTCGCGATGAGGTGAAAACGTACAAGCGGCTGCCGCTGATCTTGTATCAAATCCAAACGAAATTCCGCGATGAAAAGCGCCCGCGTTTTGGGCTGTTGCGCGGCCGCGAGTTCATTATGAAAGACGCCTACTCGTTCCATACGTCAAAAGAAAGTTTGGATGAAACGTACAACCACATGTATGAGGCGTATGCGAACATTTTCCGCCGCTGCGGATTGAATTTCCGCGCTGTCATCGCCGATTCGGGGGCGATCGGCGGCAAAGATACGCATGAGTTTATGGTGCTTTCTGAGATCGGCGAAGATACGATCGCTTACTCCGATGCGTCCGACTACGCTGCCAACATCGAGATGGCGCCGGTCGTGGCCACGTATGAAAAAAGCGATGAGCCATTGGCTGAGTTGAAAAAAGTGGCAACGCCGGGACAAAAAACGATCTCCGAAGTCACGGCGTATTTGCAAGTATCGCCGGAGCGTTGCATCAAGTCGCTCTTGTTCCGCGTTGATGGCCGCTATGTGCTCGTTCTCGTCCGCGGCGATCACGAAGCCAATGATGTGAAGGTGAAAAACGTTCTCGATGCCACGGTCGTCGAATTGGCGACGCCGGAAGAAACAGAGCAGGTGATGAGCGCTCCAATCGGCTCGCTCGGCCCGATCGGCGTCAGCGGCGAAGTCACGATCATTGCCGACCATGCTGTTGCTGCGGTCGTCAATGGCGTCTGCGGCGCGAATGAGGAAGGATACCATTACACTGGAGTCAATCCGGGCCGCGATTTTGCCGTCAGCCAATACGCTGATTTGCGCTTCGTAAAAGAAGGCGATCCGTCTCCGGACGGCAAAGGGACGATCCGCTTCGCCCGCGGCATTGAAGTCGGGCATGTGTTTAAGCTTGGCACGAAGTATAGCGAAGCGATGAACGCCGCTTATTTGGATGAAAACGGCCAAACGAAGACGATGATCATGGGCTGCTACGGCATTGGCGTGTCAAGATTGGTGGCGGCGATCGCCGAGCAGTTTGCCGACGAACACGGACTCGTATGGCCGGCGTCGGTCGCGCCGTTTCACGTCCATTTGCTGACAGCGAACGCAAGAAGCGACGAACAGCGCGCGTTGGCGGAAGAGTGGTATGAAAAGCTCGGACAGGCTGGGTTTGAAGTGTTGTATGATGACCGTCCGGAGCGGGCCGGGGTGAAGTTTGCTGACAGCGATTTGATCGGCATTCCGATCCGCGTCACCGTCGGCAAGCGGGCCGGCGAAGGCGTTGTGGAAGTGAAAGTGCGGAAAACAGGTGAGACGTTGGACGTTGCGGTTGGCGAACTTGCCGATACGGTGCGCCGCCTCTTGCAACTACAGTGATAAGCGAACGGCGCTGGCGAAAAGAGAAGTCTGTCTTTTTTCGCCGGCGCTTTTATATGGTATGATGATAGAGAAAGAGTAAGATGTTGAGAGGGGAACAATCGGATGTCATGGTGACGAAAGAACAAAAAGAGCGGTTTCTCATCTTGCTTGAACAACTGAAGATGACGTCGGACGAGTGGATGCCGCATTTTCGTGAAGCGGCCATTCGCAAAGTCGTGATTGATAGAGAGGAAAAAAGCTGGCATTTTTATTTTCAGTTCGCCAACGCGTTGCCGGCTCATGTATACAAAACGTTTGCCGACCGGCTGCAGGCAGCGTTCCGCCATATCGCCGCCGTCCGCCATACGATTGAGGTCGAAGCGCCGCGCGTGACAGAGGCGGATGTGCAAAGCTACTGGCCGCTTTGCCTTGAACAGCTGCAAGAAGGCGTGTCGCCGCTTGTCGATTGGCTCAGCCGGCAGACGCCGACGCTGAAAGGGAACAAGCTGATCGTCGCCGCCCGCCATGAAGCGGAAGCGTTGGCGGTCAAACGGCGGTTCGCCAAAAAAATCGCTGATGTGTACGCTTCATTTGGATTTCCGCCCCTTCAGCTTGACGTCAGCATCGAGCCGGCCAAGCAGGAAATGGAGCAGTTTTTGGCGCAAAAACAGCAAGAGGACAAAGAGCGGGCGTTGGCCTTATTGACGGATCTGGCGAAAGAAGAAGAAAAATCGGCGGCCGCATCTCCGTCCGGACCCCTTGTCATCGGCTACCCGATCCGCGACGAGGAGCCGGTGCGGCGGCTGGAGACGATCGTCGAAGAAGAGCGGCGCGTCGTTGTAGAAGGGTATGTATTTGACGCCGAAGTGAGCGAATTAAAAAGCGGCCGCACGCTGCTGACGCTGAAAATCACCGACTATACGAACTCGATTTTAGTGAAAATGTTCTCGCGCGACAAAGAGGACGCCGAACTCATGAACGGCGTCAAAAAAGGCATGTGGGTGAAAGTGCGCGGCAGCGTGCAAAATGATACGTTCGTCCGCGATTTGGTCATCATCGCCAACGATTTGAACGAAATAGCCGCAAAGGAACGGCAAGATACAGCGCCGGAAGGGGAAAAACGGGTCGAGCTCCATTTGCATACCCCAATGAGCCAAATGGACGCGGTCACCTCGGTGGTGAAACTCATTGAGCAAGCCAAAAAATGGGGGCATCCGGCGATCGCTGTCACCGACCATGCCGTTGTTCAGTCATTTCCGGAGGCCTACAGCGCGGCGAAAAAATACGGGATGAAAGTCATTTATGGCCTTGAGGCGAACATCGTCGACGATGGCGTGCCGATCGCTTACAATGAGACGCACCGCCGGCTTTCGGAGGAGACATATGTCGTTTTTGACGTTGAGACGACGGGTCTGTCGGCTGTGTACAACACGATCATTGAGCTGGCGGCGGTGAAAGTAAAAGATGGCGAGATCATCGACCGGTTCATGTCATTTGCCAACCCCGGGCATCCGCTGTCAGTGACGACGATGGAGCTGACCGGCATCACCGATGAGATGCTAAAAGACGCACCGAAGCCGGAAGAAGTGCTCGCCCGCTTTGTCGACTGGGCTGGCGACGCGACGCTCGCCGCCCATAACGCCAGCTTTGACATCGGGTTTTTAAACGCCGGCCTCGCCCGCATGGGGCGCGGCAAAATCACGAACCCGGTTATCGATACACTGGAGCTCGCCCGCTTTTTATACCCGGATTTGAAAAACCACCGGCTCAATACATTGTGCAAAAAATTTGACATTGAACTGACGCAGCACCACCGGGCCATCTACGATGCGGAGGCGACCGGGCATTTGCTCATGCGGCTGTTGAAAGAAGCGGAAGAGCGCGGCATACTGTATCATGACGAACTGAACAGCCGCACACACAGCGAGGCGTCCTATCGGCTTGCGCGCCCATTTCACGTGACGCTGCTGGCGCAAAACGAGACCGGGCTGAAAAATTTGTTCAAGCTCGTGTCATTGTCGCACATTCAATATTTCCACCGCGTGCCGCGCATTCCTCGCTCCGTGCTCGTCAAGCACCGCGACGGCTTGCTTGTCGGTTCGGGCTGCGACAAAGGGGAGCTGTTTGACAACTTAATCCAAAAGGCGCCGGAAGAAGTCGAAGACATCGCTCGTTTTTACGATTTTCTTGAAGTGCATCCGCCGGACGTGTACAAGCCGCTCATCGAGATGGATTATGTGAAAGACGAAGAGATGATCAAAAACATCATCCGCAGCATCGTCGCCCTTGGCGAGAAGCTCAACATTCCGGTCGTCGCCACCGGCAACGTCCATTATTTGAATCCAGAGGATAAAATTTACCGGAAAATTTTAATCCACTCGCAAGGCGGGGCGAACCCGCTCAATCGCCATGAGCTGCCCGATGTGTATTTCCGCACGACGAATGAAATGCTTGAGTGCTTCTCGTTTTTAGGGCCGGAAAAAGCGAAGGAAATCGTCGTCGACAACACGCAAAAAATCGCTTCGTTAATCGGCGATGTGAAGCCGATCAAAGATGAGCTGTATACGCCGCGCATCGAAGGGGCAGATGAGGAAATCCGGGAAATGAGCTATCGGCGGGCGAAGGAAATTTACGGCGATCCGCTGCCGAAACTTGTTGAAGAGCGGCTTGAGAAAGAGTTGAAAAGCATCATCGGCCACGGCTTTGCCGTCATTTACTTAATTTCGCACAAGCTTGTGAAAAAATCACTCGATGACGGCTATCTTGTCGGGTCGCGCGGATCGGTCGGTTCGTCGTTTGTCGCGACGATGACAGAAATCACCGAGGTCAATCCGCTGCCGCCGCATTACGTTTGTCCGAACTGCAAGCATTCGGAGTTTTTCAACGACGGTTCGGTCGGTTCAGGGTTTGATTTGCCGGACAAAAACTGCCCGCAGTGCGGGACGAAATACAAAAAAGACGGGCATGACATCCCGTTTGAGACGTTCCTCGGCTTTAAAGGCGACAAAGTGCCGGATATCGATTTGAACTTCTCCGGCGAATACCAGCCGCGCGCCCACAATTATACGAAAGTGCTGTTTGGCGAAGACAACGTCTACCGCGCCGGGACGATCGGCACGGTCGCCGACAAGACGGCGTACGGGTTTGTCAAAGCGTATGCGAGCGATCATAATTTGCAGCTGCGCGGCGCGGAAATCGACCGGCTCGCGGCCGGCTGCACCGGGGTGAAGCGGACGACCGGGCAGCATCCGGGCGGCATCATCGTCGTTCCCGATTATATGGAAATTTACGATTTTACGCCGATTCAATATCCGGCCGATGACACGTCCTCCGAATGGCGGACGACCCATTTCGACTTCCATTCGATCCACGACAACTTGTTAAAGCTTGACATTCTCGGACACGACGATCCGACGGTTATCCGCATGCTGCAAGATTTAAGCGGCATCGACCCGAAAACGATCCCGACCGACGACCCGGATGTGATGGGCATTTTCAGCAGCACCGAGCCGCTTGGCGTCACGCCGGAGCAAATCATGTGCAATGTCGGCACGATCGGCATTCCGGAGTTTGGCACGCGCTTCGTCCGGCAAATGTTGGAAGAGACAAGGCCAAAAACGTTTTCTGAGCTCGTGCAAATTTCCGGGTTGTCGCACGGCACCGATGTGTGGCTCGGCAATGCGCAAGAGCTCATCCAAAACGGCACGTGCACGCTGTCAGAAGTGATTGGCTGCCGCGACGACATTATGGTGTATCTCATTTACCGTGGGCTTGAGCCGTCGCTCGCTTTTAAAATCATGGAATCGGTGCGCAAAGGAAAAGGCTTGACGCCGGAATTCGAGGCGGAAATGCGCAAGCACAACGTGCCGGAGTGGTATATTGATTCGTGCAAAAAAATCAAATACATGTTCCCGAAAGCGCACGCCGCTGCTTACGTGTTAATGGCGGTGCGCATCGCCTACTTTAAAGTGCACCATCCGCTTTTGTATTATGCGTCGTACTTTACGGTGCGGGCCGAGGATTTTGACCTTGACGCCATGATCAAAGGTTCGGCGGCCATCCGCAAGCGGATTGAAGAAATAAACGCCAAAGGGATTCAGGCGACGGCGAAAGAAAAAAGCTTGCTCACCGTTCTTGAAGTGGCGTTAGAGATGTGTGAGCGCGGCTTTTCCTTTAAAAATATCGATTTGTACCGCTCGCAGGCGACGGAATTTGTCATTGACGGCAATTCCCTCATCCCGCCGTTCAACGCCATTCCGGGACTCGGGACGAACGTGGCGCAAAACATCGTGCGCGCCCGCGAGGAAGGCGAGTTTTTGTCGAAAGAGGATTTGCAGCAACGCGGCAAAGTATCAAAAACGTTGCTTGAGTACTTAGAAAGCCGCGGCTGCCTTGACTCGCTCCCGGACCATAACCAGCTGTCGCTGTTTTAGCGGGGATGCCATCGCTTCCAACGGCGGTTTTCCGTTGCAATATATTTCCCAATGTGTTATAGTTTTAGTGGAATTGGCAAAGATAATGGCAAGCAAAGAGTGGGGAAACCCACTCTTTCTTCTTGAATTGGCGCCCGTCTTTCGTTCATTCCCCGCCCTGTGCAGGGGATTTTCTCGTTGTGCCACGCATGCATGTTTGCTCGATAAGGAGGAACACAATGAGCAAAAAAGTGACAGAAACGGTCGAACAACTTGTCACGCCGATTTTAGACGAAATGGGGCTCGAACTCGTCGATATTGAATATGTGAAGGAAGGAAAAAATTGGTTTTTGCGCGTCTTCATTGACTCTGACGATGGCGTCGACATTGAACAATGCGGCGCTGTCAGCGAAAAGCTGAGCGAAAAGCTTGATGAAGTCGACCCGATCCCGCATAACTATTTTTTGGAGATATCATCGCCAGGGGCGGAACGACCGTTGAAACAGGAGAAAGATTTTTTGAAAGCCATTGGAAAAAATGTATATATCAAAACGTACGAGCCGATTGAAGGGGCAAAGCAATTTGAAGGCGAGTTAACCGCTTTTGACGGAACGACCGTCACGCTTTTGGTCAACGACCGCGGGCGGAAAAAAACAGTCGCCATTCCGTATGAAAAAGTAGCGAGCGCCCGACTAGCCGTCATTTTCTTCTAATCGCAAAAGGGGGATTTTCGTTTCATGAACACGCAATTGCTTGAGGCGTTAGCCGATCTGATGCGGGAAAAAGGCATCAGCAAAGAAGTCGTCATGGAAGCGATCGAAGCGGCGATCATTTCGGCGTATAAACGCAACTTCGGCCAGGCGCAAAACGTGCGCGTCGATCTCAATATGGACACGGGAACGATCCGCGTGCTCGCCCGCAAGGATGTCGTCGAAGAGGTGACCGACCCGCGCCTTGAGATTTCGCTCGAGGACGCGCAACGGATCAATCCGAACTATCAAATCGGCGACGTCGTCGAGCTCGAAGTGACGCCGCGCGATTTCGGGCGCATCGCCGCGCAGACGGCAAAGCAAGTCGTCACCCAGCGCGTGCGCGAGGCGGAGCGGAGCATCATCTACGCCGAGTTTGTCGATCGCGAAGAGGACATTATGACCGGCATCGTTCAGCGCGTCGACCCTCGCTTTGTCTACGTCAGCCTCGGCAAAGCGGAGGCGCTCCTGCCGGCGAATGAGCAAATGCCGAATGAAACATACAAACCGCACGATCGGTTGAAAGTGTACATTACGAAAGTCGAAAAAACGACGAAAGGGCCGCAAATTTTCGTCTCCCGCACCCACCCGGGGCTATTGAAGCGGTTGTTTGAGCTCGAAGTGCCGGAAATTTACGACGGAACGGTCGAGATTAAATCGATCGCTCGTGAAGCCGGCGACCGTTCGAAAATTTCCGTCCACTCCGACAACCCGGAAGTCGATCCGGTCGGCGCGTGCGTCGGGCCGAGAGGGCAGCGCGTGCAAGCGATCGTCGATGAGCTGAACGGGGAAAAGATCGATGTCGTCCGTTGGTCGGCCGATCCGGTTGAGTTTGTCGCCAACGCGTTAAGTCCGGCGAAAGTGCTGCGCGTCATTGTCAACGAAGAGCAAAAGGCGACAACCGTCATCGTTCCGGACTATCAGTTGTCGCTCGCCATCGGAAAACGTGGGCAAAATGCGCGGCTGGCGGCGAAATTGACCGGCTGGAAAATCGATATTAAAAGCGAGTCCGAGGCGCTGGAGATGGGCATTGATCCGCATGCGCCATCCACTTCGCTTGATTTCAGCGATGCAGCGTTCGATAATGAAAATAGCGAGAAAGACGGCCCATCATTCGATCAATCGGCGGAAGTCGAGTGAGGGGGGATGAACATGGCAGCGCAAAAGAAAATTCCGTTGCGCAAATGCGTCGTCACCGGAGAGATGAAGCCGAAACGGGAAATGGTGCGCGTCGTCCGTTCGAAAGAAGGGGAAGTATCGATTGATCCGACCGGCAAAAAGGCGGGGCGCGGCGCGTATATTACCCTTGATCCGGAATGCATTTTGCAGGCGAAAAAGAAAAACATTTTAGCCCGCCATTTAAAAGCGGACGTCGCCGATGCGATTTATGACGAGCTGCTCGCTTTGGCGGAAAAGGAGAAGCAGGCCAGGCATGAAGCATAACCGCTGGGCGTCGCTGCTTGGGCTGGCGCAGCGGGCGGGAAAAATCGTCTCCGGCGAGGAACTCGTCGTCAAAGAAGTGCAGCGGGGTCGGGCGCGGCTCGTCCTGCTTTCCGAAGATGCATCAGCCAATACGGAAAAAAAAGTGACCGACAAATGCACGTTTTACGGCGTCCCGCTTTGCAAAGTGCCGGATCGGTACACTCTTGGCGGCGCAATCGGCAAGGACGCCCGCGTCGTTGTTGCCGTCACCGACGAAGGGTTCGCACGTCAGTTGCAAACGATGCTCGACCGATCTTAATGGGGGTGAATGTATGTCAAAAATGCGTGTGTACGAATACGCGAAAAAACAGAACGTGCCAAGCAAGGACGTTATTCATAAATTGAAAGAAATGAACATTGAAGTGAACAACCATATGGCGATGCTCGAGGCGGACGTCGTCGAAAAGCTTGATCATCAATATCGCCCGAACGCCGAGAAAAAAGAAGAGAAAAAGGCGGAAAAGAAAGCGGAAAAGCCGAAACGGCCGACGCCGGCGAAGGCGGCTGATTTCGCCGATGAGGAAATGTTTGACGACACGAAAGAAGCGGCGAAAATGAAGCCGGCGAAGAAAAAAGGAGCACCAAAAGGGAAGGAAACGAAAAAAACCGAGGCGCAGCAGCAAGAAAAGAAACTGCTCCAAGCGGCGAAAAAGAAAGGGAAAGGGCTGGTGAAAGGAAAGAAACAGGCGGCGCCAGCCGCAAAACAAGCGCCGCAGCCGGCGAAAAAAGAAAAAGAATTGCCGAAAAAAATTACGTTCGAAGGTTCTCTTACCGTCGCCGAACTGGCGAAAAAGCTTGGCCGCGAGCCGTCGGAAATTATTAAGAAGCTGTTTATGCTCGGCGTGATGGCGACGATCAACCAAGATTTAGACAAAGACGCCATCGAGCTCATCTGTTCGGATTACGGGGTTGAAGTCGAAGAAAAAGTGACGATTGATGAGACGAACTTTGAAGCGATCGAAATTGTCGATGCGCCGGAAGACTTGGTTGAACGGCCCCCGGTCGTGACGATCATGGGGCACGTCGACCACGGAAAAACGACGCTTCTTGATGCGATCCGCCATTCCAAAGTGACGGAGCAGGAAGCCGGCGGCATTACGCAACACATCGGTGCGTATCAAGTGACGGTCAACGACAAAAAAATTACGTTCCTCGATACGCCGGGGCATGAGGCGTTTACGACGATGCGGGCGCGCGGCGCGCAAGTGACTGATATCGTCGTCCTCGTTGTTGCGGCGGATGACGGGGTGATGCCGCAGACGGTCGAAGCGATCAACCACGCCAAGGCGGCAAACGTGCCGATTATCGTCGCCATCAACAAAATCGATAAGCCGGAAGCGAACCCGGACCGCGTCATGCAAGAGTTGATGGAATACAACCTCGTTCCGGAAGAATGGGGCGGCGATACGATTTTCTGCAAGCTGTCGGCGAAAACGAAAGAAGGTCTTGATCATCTTTTGGAAATGATTTTGCTTGTCAGTGAGATGGAAGAATTAAAAGCGAACCCGGACCGGCGCGAGGTCGGTACGGTGATCGAAGCGAAGCTCGATAAAGGCCGCGGACCGGTGGCAACGCTTTTGATTCAAGCGGGAACGCTGCATGTCGGCGATCCGATCGTCGTCGGAACGACCTACGGGCGCGTGCGCGCGATGGTGAACGACAGCGGCCGGCGCGTCAAAGAGGCCACTCCGTCGATGCCGGTCGAAATTACCGGGCTGCATGAAGTGCCGCAAGCCGGCGACCGCTTCATGGTGTTTGAGGATGAGAAAAAGGCGCGGCAAATCGCGGAGGCGCGTGCGCAGCGGCAGCTGCAGGAGCAACGGAGCGTGAAAACGCGCGTCAGCTTGGATGACTTGTTTGAACAAATTAAGCAAGGCGAAATGAAAGAGCTGAACTTGATCGTCAAAGCCGACGTTCAAGGATCGGTTGAGGCGCTTGTCGCCGCCTTGCAAAAAATCGATGTGGAAGGCGTGCGCGTGAAAATCATTCACGCCGCCGTCGGCGCCATCACCGAATCGGACATTTCGCTGGCGACGGCATCGAACGCCATCGTCATCGGCTTTAACGTCCGTCCGGACGCCAACGCGAAGCGCGCCGCCGAGTCGGAAAAAGTCGACATCCGCCTCCATCGCATCATTTACAACGTCATTGAAGAAATTGAAGCGGCGATGAAAGGGATGCTCGATCCGGAGTACGAAGAAAAAGTCATTGGCCAAGCCGAAGTGCGGCAGACGTTCAAAGTGTCGAAAGTCGGCACGATCGCCGGCTGCTATGTCACCGACGGCAAAATCACCCGCGACAGCAAAGTGCGCCTCATCCGCCAAGGCATCGTCGTCTACGAAGGGGAAGTCGATTCGCTCAAGCGGTATAAAGACGATGTGCGCGAAGTGGCGCAAGGATATGAATGCGGGCTGACGATCAAAAACTTCAACGATATTAAAGAAGGTGACATCATCGAAGCATATGTCATGGAGGAAGTGGCCCGGGCATGATCGGCTTCGCCGCATGCGAATGCATCATCTACAACGCCCGCTCGCTCAAGGACAAACGGGCCGTCCTGCAGCGGGTGATGACAAGAATCCGGCAAAAATACAACGTCTCTGTGGCCGAAATCGATCATCAAGACGCATGGCAGCGGGCGACCATCGGCCTTGTCGCTATTACGTCAAGCCGCCAGGCGACCGAACGGGAGCTCGAGCGGGCGCTCGCTTTGCTCGACTCGTTCCCTGAGCTGGAGCGGGCGGCCACATCATTCGAGTGGTTGTAACCGAGGTGATGGGTGATGAATATACGAGCAACTCGCGTTGGCGAGCAAATGAAAAAAGAGTTGAGCGACATCATCAGCCGCAGGCTGAAAGATCCGCGCATCGGCTTTGTCACTGTGACCGATGTGCGCGTCACCGGCGATTTGCAGCAGGCGAAAGTGTACATCAGCGTCCTCGGCGATGACAAACAGCGGGAAAATACATTGAAGGCGCTCGAGAAAGCGAAAGGGTTTATCCGTTCGGAAATCGGCCAGCGCATCCGCCTGCGCAAGACGCCGGAAATTTTCTTTGAAATCGATGAAACGATTGAATACGGCAGCCGCATCGAACAGCTGATCCGGCAAATTTCAAGCAACGATCGCCCTGCGAAAGAGGCGGATGAGGAGCCAAACAATGGATAGGCGAACTGTCTATCCATTTCCATTCATGATTATGGAAACGGAAAGGGTGCGCCGATGGACGGGGTATTGCTGCTCAATAAGCCGAAAGGGATGACGTCGCACGACTGTGTGGCGAAAGTGCGCCGCCTGCTCGGTGTAAAAAAAGCGGGGCACACCGGCACGCTTGACCCGAACGTGTCCGGTGTGCTGCCGATTTGCCTCGGCAAAGCGACGCGCATCGCCGAGTTTTTGACCGGGGTGACGAAAACGTACGAAGGAGAAGTGACGATTGGCGCGGCGACGACAACGGAAGATGCGGACGGCGACATCATCGCCGTCCGCCCGGTTGACCGGCCGATTGCGCGTGCGGAGATCGAAGCAGTATTTCATAGCCTTACTGGGGACATCGAACAAACGCCGCCGATGTACTCTGCGGTGAAAGTGGGCGGAAAAAAACTGTATGAATATGCGCGCGCCGGCATCGAAGTCGAGCGCCCGACGCGGCGCGTGACCATTTATGAGCTTGAGTTGCTTGATGAACGCGAACAATTCGCTGGTGAAACGGTGTCATTTCGCTTTCGCGTCACGTGCAGCAAAGGCACATATGTCCGCACGCTGGCGGTGATGATCGGTGAGCAGCTCGGCTATCCGGCGTATATGTCTGACCTCACCCGTACAGCGTCCGGGCCGTTTCGTCTTGAAGATTGTGTGACGTTCGAAGACGTCGAGCGCCGGGCGGCCGACGGGACGGCAGCTTCTTTGCTCATCCCTATCGAGAGGGCTCTTTTTCATTTGCCGAAATATGAAATCAATGATAAAGTAGCAGAGAAGGTAAAAAACGGGGCGTTGCTCCGGCTTCCCGCTTTTTTGCAGAAGCTTGACGGGCCGGTTGTGCTTGTTTCGCCCGAGCGGGAAGCGCTGGCCCTGTATGTGAAGCATCCGGTGCGCCCCGGCTTGATGAAGCCGCTCAAAGTGTTTCATTGATGCCGCGGGTATAGCGCGGAAAAAAGAAGGTGGGTCATGGACATGGAAACGCTGTTTCTTTCGCATCCGCACCGTCTCGAACGCCAGGCGCTCCCTCCGACGGTGATGGCGCTGGGCTATTTCGACGGCATCCACCTCGGCCATCAAAAAGTGATCCGCACCGCGGTCGAGATCGCCAACGAGCGCGGGTACGAAAGCGCGGTGATGACGTTTCACCCTCATCCGTCCGTCGTGCTTGGCAAACAGTCCGAGCTGCGCTTGATCACTCCGCTTAGCAAAAAAGAGCAACTGGTCGCATCGCTTGGCGTCAACCGGCTGTACATCGTGGAATTTACGCCGACGTTTGCCGCGCTGTCTCCAGAAATGTTCGTCGACCAATATTTGGACGGATTGCACGTGAAGCATGTCGTCGCCGGCTTCGATTTCACTTATGGGCGGTTCGGAAAAGGAACGATGGAGACGATGCTGATTCATGCGCGCGGCCGCTTTGGACAGACGATCATTCCGAAGCTCGCGGTCGACGGGGAAAAAGTGAGCTCAACCCGGGTGCGAAAGCTGCTTGAAGACGGAGCGGTCGAACAGCTTCCCCGCTTGCTCGGCCGCTTTTACGAGCTCGAGGGAACAGTGGTCGCTGGGGAGCGGCGCGGGCGGACGATCGGCTTTCCGACGGCGAACATCGCGCTAAACGGCGATTATGCCTTGCCGGCGGTCGGCGTCTATGCGGTCAAGGCGACGGTCGGCGGACAGACGTATGCAGGGGTGGCGAACGTTGGCTACAAACCGACGTTCCATGAAACGCGCGAGGGATTGCCGAATATTGAGGTGCACTTGCTCGAGTTTTCCGGCGACATTTACGGAAAAACGATGACGATTGAGTGGCACCGCCGTCTGCGGAGCGAGCGGAAGTTTGCCAGCATCGACGCGCTGACGGCGCAAATTGCCCGCGACAAGAAAGAGGCGGAGCAGTATTTCCGCTCTTTCTGCGAAAACACTTGCATTTTGCCGGAAAAAGAGGTATTCTAATCAATGTATGCGAACCATTGCTTGGCTAGGCGAGTCACCGACGCCCGCTCGGCAATCGGGGATGTAAGACTAGGGAGGTGAACAAGGATGGCATTGACGCAGGAGCGCAAACGCGAAATCATCGAGCAATTTAAAATCCATGAGAACGACACCGGTTCTCCGGAAGTGCAAGTTGCTATCCTGACGGAACAAATCAACAACTTGAACGAGCATTTGCGCATTCATAAAAAAGATCATCATTCACGGCGCGGCTTGCTGAAAATGGTCGGGAAGCGCCGCAACTTATTGGCCTACTTGCGCAAGAAAGATGTGGCGCGCTACCGTGAATTGATTGAGAAACTTGGATTACGTCGATAAAAAAGCGGGAGCATTCCCGCTTTTTTGCTAGTTTATAGGCGCGATTTATGCGGCGATGATAACAACGGCGCCAATTCGTCTATACTAATCATCAGCGGATCCATATTTTCATTTGTACATAGAGAGGAGTACTCGTCTGTATGGAACAAGAGAAACGTGTGTTTTCCATCGATGTGGCCGGGCGGCCGCTCATCGTTGAAACTGGCGAACTGGCGAAACAGGCGAACGGGGCGGCGCTGGTCCGCTACGGCGATACGGTCGTGTTGAGCACGGCCACTGCGTCGCGGGAGGCGAAAAACGTCGACTTTTTCCCGCTCACCGTCAACTACGAGGAGCGGCTGTACGCCGTCGGGAAGATTCCGGGCGGGTTTATTAAGCGCGAAGGCCGCCCGAGCGAGAAAGCCATTTTGGTGAGCCGCCTCATCGACCGACCGATCCGTCCGTTGTTTGCTGAAGGGTTTCGCAACGAAGTGCAAGTCGTCTCGATGGTCATGAGCGTCGATCAAGACTGCGCGCCGGAAGTAGCGGCCTTAATCGGTTCGTCGGTGGCGCTGACGATTTCCGACATTCCGTTTGAAGGGCCGATCGCCGGTGTCATCGTTGGCCGCGTCGACGGCCAGTTTGTCATCAACCCAACGGTCGAGCAAATGGAAAAAAGCGATCTGCATCTTGTCGTCGCCGGCACAAAAGATGCGATCAACATGGTGGAAGCCGGGGCGGATGAGGTGCCGGAAGAAGTGATTCTTGAAGCGATCATGTTCGGCCATGAGGAAGTGAAGCGGCTCATCGCCTTCCAAGAGGAAATCGCCGCTCAAGTCGGCAAAGAAAAAATGGAAGTCGTCCTTTACGAGCCGGATCCGGCGCTGGAAGCGGAAATCCGCCAGCTTGCGGAAGCGGACATTAAGCGAGCGGTGCAAGTGCCGGAGAAACTGGCGCGCGACGCCGCCATTGAAGATGTGAAAGCCGGTGTCATCGCCAAATATGAGGCGGAAGAAGCAGATGAAGAAAAGCTGAAGCAAGTGCAAGAAATTTTGCATAAGCTCGTGAAAGAAGAAGTGCGCCGCTTAATCACGGTCGAAAAAATCCGTCCGGATGGGCGCAAAGTCGATGAAATCCGTCCGCTTTCATCGGCGGTCGGCGTCCTGCCGCGCACGCACGGCTCGGGGTTGTTTACGCGCGGGCAGACGCAAGTGTTGAGCGTTTGCACGCTCGGGGCGCTTGGCGATGTGCAAATTTTGGACGGGCTTGACCTGGAAGAATCGAAGCGTTTTATGCACCATTACAACTTCCCGCCGTTTTCCGTCGGCGAAACCGGACCGATGCGCGGGCCG
Organism: Geobacillus jurassicus NBRC 107829; assembly: GCF_001544315.1. Taxonomy (GTDB): domain Bacteria; phylum Bacillota; class Bacilli; order Bacillales; family Anoxybacillaceae; genus Geobacillus; species Geobacillus jurassicus. Next base: position 8,695 of record NZ_BCQG01000017.1, on the reverse strand, counting down.
GGGCGGCGTGAAATCGGACACGGGGCGCTTGGCGAACGGGCGCTTGAGCCGGTCGTGCCGTCGGAGCGCGAATTCCCGTATACGATCCGCCTCGTTTCCGAAGTGCTTGAGTCGAACGGCTCGACATCGCAGGCAAGCATTTGCGCCAGCACGTTGGCGATGATGGACGCCGGGGTGCCGATCAAAGCGCCGGTCGCCGGCATTGCCATGGGGCTTGTGAAAAACGACGATCATTATACGATTTTGACCGACATTCAAGGCATCGAGGACCATCTCGGCGATATGGACTTTAAAGTCGCCGGCACGAGAAAAGGCGTCACCGCGCTGCAAATGGACATTAAAATCAAAGGGTTGACGCGTGAGATTTTGGAAGAGGCGCTCATGCAAGCGCGCAAAGGGCGGCTTGAGATTTTGGACCATATGATGCAGACGCTCAGCGAACCGCGCAAAGAGCTGTCCAAATATGCGCCGAAAATTTTGATCATGCACATCAATCCGGATAAAATCCGGGAGGTGATCGGACCAAGCGGCAAGCAGATCAACAAAATCATCGACGAAACCGGCGTCAAAATCGACATCGAACAAGACGGCACGATTTTCATCTCGTCTGTGGATGAAGCGGCCAACCAAAAAGCGAAGCAAATCATCGAAGACATCGTCCGCGAAGTCGAAGTCGGCCAAGTGTACTTAGGCAAAGTGAAACGGATTGAAAAATTCGGCGCCTTCGTTGAGTTGTTCAACGGCAAAGACGGGCTTGTCCACATTTCCGAGCTCGCTGAAGGGCGGGTCGGCAAAGTCGAAGACGTCGTTTCGATCGGCGATGAGATTTTGGTGAAAGTGACGGAAATCGATAAGCAAGGGCGCGTCAATTTGTCGCGCAAAGCGGTGTTGCGCGATGCCCGCAACATTGGAGGGGAACTGCCGCGGGAATCTAGGGAAAAACGAGGAAGACGGCCGGAGCGCCATCGCATGAAGCCTTAGGAATTTGTTTCTTAAGGCTCTTTTGTTATGTTCTATCCTGTCCCCCTAAGACATATGTTGTAGTAGTAAAAAAGGAGGGGGACAAGGGTGAACAACGGAAGCGCCCGCTATATGGCGCTAGCGGTCATGTTTCTTGCCGCCTGGGCGGCGGTTCATTGGCCGCCGGTTGGCGATTACATCGCGAGCTGGCGCCCGATGGAAACGACCGCGATGAAAGAGCGCGACAAGCTGTACGACACGATCGTCAAACAAGCGAAGCAATATGAAATTCCCGCCCAAGATGCGGTCATCGATAAAGTGTGGAAGGCGACGCCTGGCTACAACGGGCTCGCCGTCGACATTGACGCCTCCTATCAAAACATGAAAAAAACGGGAATGTTTGATGAGCGAAAACTCGTGTTCCGGCAAGTGCCCCCGCGCATCCATTTGGACGATTTGCCGCCGGCGCCGATCTACCGAGGTCATCCTGACAAGCCGATGGTGGCGTTTGTGGTCAATGTCGCCTGGGGGGAAGAATACCTTCCTGATATGCTTGAGACGTTGAAAAAGCACGGTGTGAAGGCGACGTTCTTTTTGGAAGGACGATGGGTAAAAAAACACCCGGAGATGGCAAAAATGATAGCAGACGCCGGCCATGAAATCGGCAACCATTCCTACAGCCATCCTGATATGAAAACGCTCGCTGTCGACAACATCCGCCGCGAGCTCGAGAAAACAAACGAAGTGATTGAGGCGGCGACATCGGTTAAATGCAAATGGTTTGCCCCGCCAAGCGGCAGCTACCGCGACGAGGTCGTCGAGGTCGCCGCGGAACTCGGCATGAAAACGATTCTATGGAGCGTCGATACAATTGATTGGCAAAAACCGTCGCCATCTGTTATAGTGAAACGGGTGACATCAAACGTTCATCCCGGTGCCATCATTTTAATGCATCCGACGATGCCGACGGCGGCCGCGCTTGACGAGCTGATCGCCTCGATCAAGCGCCAAGGCTACGCCTTAGGCAGCTTGACGGCCTTATTCGATGAGAAAAGACTGGCAAACAAACAGGAGGAACATGGAGTTGATTAACAAATATACGTGCAAAAACGGTGTACGAATCGTGCTCGAGCCAATCCCGACCGTGCGCTCGGTGGCCATCGGCATATGGATCGGCACCGGCTCTCGCAATGAAACGGAGCAAAACAACGGCATCTCCCACTTTTTAGAGCATATGTTTTTCAAAGGGACGACGACGCGCACGGCCCGGGATATTGCGGAAGCGTTCGACAGCATCGGTGGGCAGGTGAACGCCTTTACGTCGAAAGAATATACGTGCTATTACGCCAAAGTGTTGGATGAACACGCGCCGTTGGCGCTTGAAATGCTCGCTGATATGTTTTTCCACTCGACGTTCGTTGAGGATGAGCTGCAAAAAGAGCGCAACGTCGTGCTCGAGGAAATCAAAATGTATGAAGATACACCGGATGACATCGTCCACGATTTGCTCGGCAAAGCGTGCTATGCGGGCCATCCGCTCGGCTATCCGATTTTGGGCACGGAAGAGACGCTGCGCACGTTCACTGGCGACACGTTGCGCCAATATATGGCGGACTACTATACACCGGATCGCGTCGTCGTTTCGGTCGCCGGCAACGTCGACGAACGGTTTATTGACGAGGTCGAGCGTTATTTCGGCTCGTTCACCGCAGAGAGCAAGCCACCTTCTTCAGGGACGCCGTCGTTTGTGCCGCAAAAGATCGCGCGCAAAAAAGACACCGAGCAGGCGCACGTATGCATCGGATTCAACGGGTTGCCGATCGGCCATCCGGACGCGTACCCGCTCCTCATCTTGAACAATATTTTAGGGGGCAGCATGAGCAGCCGGCTGTTTCAGGAAGTGCGCGAACAGCGCGGATTGGCATATTCGGTGTTCTCATACCATTCCGCCTACCAAGACAGCGGCCTGCTCGCCATTTACGCCGGCACCGGAAGCAGCCAGCTTGATGTGCTGTTTGAAACGATCCAACAGACCATTCGCCAGCTGAAAGAGGACGGAGTCACCGAAAAAGAGCTGCGTAACAGCAAAGAGCAGATGAAAGGAAGCCTGATGCTTGGGCTCGAGAGCACGAACAGCCGAATGAGCCGCAACGGCAAAAATGAACTCCTTCTCGGCCGCCACCGCTCGCTCGATGAAATCATTGAAGAGATTGAAAGCGTCACGGTGGAAAAAGTAAACGAACTGGCGCGCACGGTTTTCACGGACGATTACGCGCTCGCCTTAATCAGTCCGGACGGCGTGCTGCCGCGCCCGTTTCGTTCATAGTTCGAGCATCAAAAAAGCTAACGACCTTTCGCTAGGTTGTTAGCTTTTTCGTTTGACGCCCCTTTCACCCTTCGTCGGGGACGTCGATCATCATCATATCGGCGCCGATTTTGCGAATATATTTCCACGGCACGCGAATTTCCTGCCCGTCTTTGCGAAATCCGAACCATTTCCCCGTTGGGATGAGCAGCGCCTCGATCTGCCCGGTTTGCTCGTTGATTTCCAAATCGGTCTGCCCGAGCACCCCGAGCCGCTCTGCCCGCCTCACATCGACAATTTCCTTTCCGCTTAACTCGCTCAGCCTCATGCCGATCCCCCTTTTTGGCTTCTTTATTTCTATTGTAAGGAACAAAACAAGAAAAAATGACTGCATCTTGTCTGCTGTCAGCGCATATCGCCCATTTTTTCCCGCAAGGATATTCACCTATATTTTCCTTCCGACATAAGATGGGAAAAGAAACGGAGCAGTTTGCCAATAAAGAAGGTGAGCGTATAACATGATGCTGACAGGAATGCATATCGCCATCATCGGCGGCGATGCTAGACAGCTTGAAGTCATTCGCAAACTCGTTGAACTCGATGCGAAGTTGTCGCTTGTCGGCTTTGACCAACTTGCCCACCATTTCACTGGGGCGATGAAGCTGCCGATCAGCGAAGTCGATTTTGCTGATTTGGATGCGATCATTTTGCCGGTTCACGGCACGACGCTGGACGGGAACGTCAACAGCGTGTTCGCCCATGAACCGATTCCGTTTACGGAAAAGATGGTGCAAAAAACGGCGCGGCGGTGCACGATTTACTCCGGCATCAGCAACGCGTATTTGGACGAATTGGTGAAAAAAACGGGGCGCAAGCATGTGCAGTTGTTTGAGCGCGACGATGTCGCCATTTACAACTCGATTCCGACCGCGGAAGGCACGGTGATGATGGTCATTCAGCATACCGATTTTACGATCCACGGCTCGCGCGTCGCCGTCTTGGGGCTTGGACGCGTCGGCATGACCGTCGCCCGGACGTTCGCTGCGTTGGGGGCGAAAGTGAAAGTCGGGGCGCGCCGATCGGAACATCTCGCTCGCATTACGGAAATGGGGCTTGTGCCGTTTCACTTAAACGATTTGGAAAAAGAAGTGCGTGACATTGACGTCTGCATCAACACCGTGCCTCATCTCATCGTGACGGCGAGCGTCATCGCCAAAATGCCGCCCCATACGCTGATTATCGATTTGGCATCCAAACCCGGCGGTACCGATTTTCGCTACGCCGAAAAACGCGGAGTGAAAGCCATTTTGGCGCCCGGGCTGCCTGGGGTCGTCGCGCCGAAAACGGCCGGGCAAATCATCGCCAACGTCTTGGCGCAGCTATTATATGAAGATTTACAAAAACGGGAGGAGAATCGACAATGAGCGGGAACAGCTTGAAAGGAAAACGAATCGGCTTTGGTCTCACCGGGTCGCATTGCACATATGATGCGGTGTTCCCGGAGATCGAGAAGCTTGTCAACGAAGGAGCGGAGGTGCTGCCGATCGTCACCTATACGGTGAAAACGACGAACACCCGCTTTGGCGAAGGGGAAGAATGGGTGAAAAAACTGGAGCAACTGACTGGAAACGAGGTGATCGATACGATCGTCAAAGCAGAACCTCTCGGACCGAAAATCCCGCTCGACTGCATGGTGATCGCCCCGCTCACTGGCAACTCGATGAGTAAGCTGGCCAACGCCATGACCGATTCCCCAGTGTTGATGGCGGCGAAAGCGACGATGCGCAACCACCGCCCGGTCGTGCTTGGCATCTCCACCAACGATGCGCTCGGCCTAAACGGCGTCAATCTTATGCGGCTTATGGCAGCAAAAAACATTTATTTCATCCCGTTCGGCCAAGATGCTCCGCAGGCGAAGCCGAACTCCATGGTCGCCTACATGCCGCTTTTGCGCGATACGATTCTTGCCGCGCTTGAAGGGAAGCAGCTGCAGCCGGTCATTATCGAGCGGTTCCGCTACAACTGAATCAAAAATCAACGTTGCGCATAAAAATGTTCTCTCGTCCGCAACGGAATGTGATAAAATAAAGACTATGAATTCACCTCTTAGAGTGACGATGTGGAAGGAGAATGGTTGATGGCTCAAAAACAATATCATGTCGCTGTCGTCGGAGCAACGGGGGCAGTTGGGCAGCAAATGGTGCGGACGTTGGAAGACCGGAATTTTCCTGTCGGAAAATTGACCTTGTTGTCATCGGAGCGGTCAGCCGGCAAAAAAATGCGCTTTCGCAGCGAGGAGATCGAAGTGCAGGCGGCATCTCCCGAGCGCTTTGATGGGGTCGACATCGCCTTGTTCAGCGCCGGCGGCGCCGTATCGAAAGCGCTGGCGCCGGAAGCGGTGCGGCGCGGGGCGATCGTCATCGACAACACGAGCGCGTTTCGGATGGAGGAAAACGTGCCGCTTGTCGTTCCGGAAGTGAATGAAAGCGACTTAAAGTGGCATAACGGCATCATTGCCAATCCGAACTGCTCGACGATTCAAATGGTCGTGGCGTTGGAGCCGATTCGGAAGGCGTTTGGCTTAGAGCGCGTCATCGTCTCGACGTACCAGGCCGTCTCCGGAGCGGGAGCGCAGGCGATTGAAGAGCTCAACGAGCAGACGAAAGCGGTGCTCGAAGGCAAACCGGTTGAGGCGAACATTTTGCCAGTGAAATCGGACCGGAAGCATTACCAAATTGCGTTCAACGCCATTCCGCAAATCGATAAGTTCCAAGACAATGGATTTACGTTTGAAGAGATGAAAATGATCAATGAAACAAAAAAAATTATGCATATGCCTGAGCTGAAAGTGGCGGCGACATGCGTGCGCATTCCGGTGGCGAGCGGCCATTCGGAATCGGTGTACATCGAAATCGAACAAGACGGCGTCACCGTTGCCGACTTGCAGGCGGTGCTCCGCGAAGCGCCGGGCGTCGTGCTTCAAGATGATCCGAGCGAACAGCTGTACCCGATGCCGGTGGATTGCGTCGGTAAGTACGACGTGTTTGTCGGCCGCATTCGCCGCGATTTGGACAACCGCCGCGGCTTCCATCTATGGATTGTCGCTGACAACTTGTTAAAAGGCGCAGCCTCGAACTCGGTGCAAATCGCAGAAAGCTTGCTGAAGCTCGGGCTCATTTGAAAAAGCATCGGGGTGTTAGCATGAAACTCATTGTTCAAAAGTTCGGCGGCACGTCCGTCCGCGACGAGCGCGGGCGGAACTTGGCGCGCCGTCATATTGAACGAGCGCTTGAAGACGGCTACAAAGTCGTCGCTGTTGTATCGGCCATGGGCCGTTACGGCGACCCATATGCGACGGATACGTTGCTTAGTTTGATCGGCGGCGCTCGCCACCACGTAACGAAGCGCGAGCAAGATATGCTCATGGCGTGCGGAGAAATCATCTCAAGCGTCGTGTTCAGCAACTTGTTGAACGAACACGGCGTCAAGGCCACGGCATTTACCGGCGCCCAGGCCGGGTTCTGCACGAACAGCGATCATACGAACGCGAAAATTCTCGAAATGCGCTGCGATCGCCTCCTAGAGGCGCTTGAGCAATACGACGTCGTCGTTGTCGCGGGCTTTCAAGGCATGGCGGAAAACGGCGACATCACAACGCTCGGCCGCGGCGGGAGCGATACGTCGGCGGCGGCGCTCGGCGCGGCGTTAAACGCGGAGTGGGTTGATATTTTCACCGATGTTGACGGCGTGATGACGGCCGACCCGCGCATCGTTGAGAACGCCCGGCCGCTTGAGGTTGTCACCTATACGGAAATTTGCAACATGGCGTACCAAGGGGCGAAAGTGATCCATCCGCGCGCGGTGGAAATCGCCATGCAGGCGAAAGTGCCGCTGCGCATTCGCTCGACATATTCCGATGCTCCGGGGACGCTCGTCACGTCATCGGTCCGCGGCCGAAAAGGAAGCGATGTGAAAGAGCGGCTTGTCACCGGCATTACGTACGTCGCGGACGTCACACAAATCAAAGTGCTGGCGAAAGAAGGCCATTATGAGCTGCAATCCGATGTGTTTCAAGCCATGGCCCACGAGGGCATCAGCGTCGACTTCATCAACATTTCGCCGTACGGCGTTGTGTACACTGTAAGCGGCGACATGACGGAAAAGGCGGTGGCCGCTTTGCGCCGCATCGGTTACGAACCGGCCGTGACGCCCCGCTGCGCCAAAGTGTCGGTCGTCGGCGCCGGCATTGCCGGCGTGCCGGGGGTGACGGCAAAAATTGTCACCGCCTTGTCAGAGCAAGGCATCCAAATTTTGCAGTCGGCCGACAGCCATACGACGATTTGGGTGTTAGTGAAGCAGGACGATATGGAAAAAGCCGTCAACGCTCTGCATGACGCCTTTTGCCTATCCGAGGCGGATGCGGGCGGGCATGAAGCGATTTGGAGCGAGGAGTGAAAACCGTGGTTCAATTCGGGAACATCGTAACGGCGATGGTTACGCCATTTGACCGAAAAGGGAATCTCGACTTGGCAAAAACAACGGAGCTTGTCAACTATTTGCTTGACAACGGCACAGACGCGCTTGTGGTCGCCGGTACGACCGGGGAGTCGCCGACGTTGACGACCGAGGAAAAAATCGCGCTTTTTCGCCATGTCGTCTCCGTCGTCAACGGCCGGGCGCCGGTCATTGCTGGAACGGGCACGAACGATACGCGCGCGTCGATCGAGCTGACGAAAAAGGCGGAAGAGGCGGGCGTCGATGCTGTCATGCTTGTGGCGCCGTATTACAACAAGCCGAACCAAGAAGGGCTGTATCAGCATTTCAAAGCGATTGCGGAAAGCACATCGCTGCCGGTGATGCTGTATAACGTTCCAGGGCGCACGTCGGTGAATCTCGCCCCGGAGACGGTCATCCGGCTGTCCGAAGTTCCGAACATTGTCGCCGTCAAGGAAGCGGGCGGCAATTTGGACGCAATGGCGGAAATCATTGAATGCACACCGGACGACTTTTTGCTCTACAGCGGCGACGACAGCTTGACGCTTCCGGTTTTAGCGATCGGCGGTGCCGGGGTCGTTTCCGTCGCCTCGCATATCATCGGCAATGAAATGCAGGAGATGATTCGCGCCTTTGCAGCGGGCGATCATCAGAAGGCGGCAGCGCTGCATCGAAAATGGCTGCCCCTCATGAAAGGGCTGTTTGCCGCTCCGAGTCCGGTGCCGGTCAAAACCGCGCTGCAGCTGCGCGGGCTGGACGTCGGTTCGGTGCGCCTTCCGCTTGTGCCGCTCACCGAACAAGAGCGGAAGGAGCTAAGCCGCCTGCTCGATGATTTGTCGTAACCATCGGCCTTTCGGCAGAACGATTCCCCAACGCCTTGCTTGTGCGTTGGGGCTTTTTTTGCCTCCGCCCGGAAATCCATTGGCTGGTTGATGG
>NZ_BCQG01000016.1 GCF_001544315.1 Geobacillus jurassicus NBRC 107829 | reverse complement strand
CCCTATACAGTCACCGCGGTTTTTTCATCCGCCTTCTCGGTCGGCTTCGGAATCCAGCGGTCATACATCAGCACGGCAAGCACCGCCAATAGGGCGAATGATACTAACATCACAATCAGCGGCTTCATCCCGAACAGATCGGCGACCGAGCCGCCGATGACCGGTCCGATCATGCGCCCAGCGGTAGCCGTGCCGTTGATGACCCCTTGGTAAAACCCGGCCTTCCCCGGCGGCGCGAGTTCGCTCACCACCGTTGGAATCGCCGGCCAGACGATCATCTCGGCGATCGTCAGCACAGCCATTGAGGCAGCAAGCTCAGCAAACGAATTCGCCCCAAACAGCATGGCAAACGAAACGGCGAAAACGAGAAAACCGATCACGATTTGCCGTTTCAACATCGGCATGAAGCGGCGGATCACCCGCGCCAGCGCCGGCTGTCCTAGAACGATCAACGCGCCGTTGATCGTCCAAAGCAAGCTGTACTGCCCCACCGGTATCCCCAGCTCGCGCGTATAGGCGGCGATCGTCGTCGACCATTGGACATAGCTCATCCAGCACAGTCCATAGCCGGCGCAAAGGAGAGCGAGCGCCCAGCCCACGGCGCGGGATGGCGCTCTTTCCGCTTCTCCGGATCGTTTCTTTCTCGGCGGCGGCAAAATCGGAACGCGCCGCAACCCGGCAATAATCGTGAACAAAAACGCAACATACAACAAAAGATTGGCGAAAAAAACGAGCGAGAACGAATATGAAGCGACAAGCCCGCCAAGCGCCGAACCGGCGGCGACGCCGATGTTTTGCGCGACATACAAGGCGTTGAACGCCCGCCGCCCCCCTTCCGGCCAAATCGCTCCGGCGTACGCCGACGCCGCCGGAAAGACGACGCCGCTGCCAATGCCGACAAGCGCCAGCCATACGGCATAGTGCGGCCAGCCGTGCCAAACGCTTAAGCCCGCGAGCGCGGCCATCGTCAACACCGCCCCGGCCAAGAGAGCGCGAAACCCGCCGATCCGGTCAAACAAGAAGCCGCCGGCCAAGCTGCCGATGACGCTGCCGCCGGAGTTGAGCATGAGCACGACACCCGCGACCGCGAGCGGCTGGCCGAGCTGTTCGTGCAAATAGATCGTATTGAGCGGCCATAAAAACGACGCCCCTGTCACATTGAGCGCCATGCCGACAAGCAGCCACCAAAGAGCGCGGGGCATCGGTCATCATCCTTTTCGTGTTTTTCTTTTGACTCCCGAAACAATTGTAGGGGAAAACAGGAAAAAATGCAATAAAAAAGGCGGAGCGTTCCGATGCGTCCGCCGCTTTTTTTCAAAACTAACTCCCCCACTGAAATAATGGCTTTTGAAGCGGGGGCTCCTGCGCGGAAAAGAAGAAAAAGACGGAGCGGCATCCGCCCCTTTGGCTTGTCGTCACCCGTTCCGCTGCTTGGAGCGGGCCGGTTGGCCGCCCGTTTCCTCGTATTGTTTTTTCGCCAGCTTCACCGGATCAAAGCCTTGGCCAAGCTCGAGATCGTTATTGTTTTGGCCGTTGCGCGTTTTTTGCTCCGGATTCGTTTGTTTCAGGCGTCGCTTCATGTCGTGTTCCTCCTCGTTTCAGCGGTCAAGCAAAATCATGTCGTTTTGCAATTGCTCAAGCTGGAGCCGCATCCGATGCAGCTGCTCGCGCTGCTGGGCATTGCAGCTTCGTGCCAAGTGCGCCAAATCGATGACCGCCCGCTCGAGCATCTGCTGGGCGTTTGTGTATTCGGTGATGTTGTAATGCTCCTGCTTTTGCGCTTCCGTATATTGCTCTTTCGCGTAGCGGATCACATCTTCGCACCGCTGCAAAAATTCCTCGACAGATTGTCTTGTCGCCATGCACTCACCTCGTTTCGTGAAGTTCCCTCATGTTTACTATGCGCCGCTTACGGCATCCGTATCACGCCAATGATTGGCAGCGGTCGATTTTCAATGAAGTTTTTGTTACAATGCCGACGTGAGGATCTTCGTTCAGCTCGATCAGGCCGATGTCGGTCAGCTCAAGGTTTTCTGTCACGCCGGCGTAGAGGATGGAGCGGCTGGAGGGAAAAAGCGATGGCGCCCGACATCTTTGGCCGCAGCGCCATCCCCGCCAACGTAAACGATGAAACGATCGCAAGGAGGGCCAACCGATGGCTTTGATGAACATTTTGCCGTTTGCCCGCTTTTTGCTTGATCAAGCAGTCAACGAAGGCGACATCGCCGTCGACGCGACCGTCGGCAACGGGCGCGACACCGTGTATTTGGCTCAACGCGTCGGGGATTTCGGCCATGTGTTCGGCTTTGACATTCAACGTGAGGCGATCGCCGCCGCTTCCGCCCGCCTCGCGGAACATGGGCTATGCGGGCGGGCGACGTTGTTCGAGCGAAGCCATAGCGAGCTGCTTGAGGCGCTTCCCGCCGATGTACACGGGCGCATCGCCGGCGCGGTGTTCAACCTCGGCTATTTGCCGGGCGGCAATAAGCAAATCGTGACCCAACCGGAATCGACGATCGCCGCGATCGATCAACTGCTTTCCATCATGAAGCCGGGCGGCGTCATCGTCCTTGTCGTCTACCACGGCCATCCCGAAGGAAAGCGCGAACGCGACGCGCTCCTGGATTACGTCCGCTCCCTTGATCAGCGGCGCGTCCACGCCTTGAAATACGAATTCATCAATCGGCAAAACGACCCGCCGTTTTTGCTCGCGCTCGAGAATCGGGCGGATGGGGGCGCCTGAGTCCGTCCGGTCCGCCGACGAACCGCTGCCCTTGCCAATACAAGCAAACGGCCGCCCTTTATGAAAAGGACAGCCGTTTTTGCCGCTCCTGCCAAAAGCGGTACGCTTTTCCGTTCCAATAGAAAAACTGCGATGCCGCCCCGCCGGCGCGGACGAGCCGGCGCGCCAGCCGGCGCAGCCCGCGCTGCTTTTTCACCTTGGCATCCGACAAATACAACCCAAGAAGCCCTCGGTGAATGAGGCGGTGGAACTCGCTGTGCGGCAGCGCCCCGACATGGCGGTCGGCCTCTTCGATGAAATGGCAAAGCCGCTCAAACAGCACGGTTTCGTTCGGGTAGTAAAAGCAAAAGTTTAAGTCGCCGCCTTCCCGGTCTTCTTCCTGGTCGATCAAATAGTCGAGCAAAATATGCAACCCTTGAATGTACGGAAAATAGCCGTCGCGCACTCGTTTCGCCATCTCCGGCGGCAGCGACTCGCCAAAGGCGTAGGCGACGAGGCAAAAAATGCCAAGCGTTGAACCGGAGCAAGCGGAAAATTCGTACCATTCCATCGGCGGCAAGGAGTCTTTGTATTGCGCGAACCATTGCACCAGCCGCGGCACCCGCTCGTTGACATCGACGTGTTTATGCACTTGCAAGTCGCAATAATATCCGGCCAATTCATGCAAAAACGGGGCGATCGTTTCATAATGGCGCACCGTCTCGAGCACCTCTTGGCACGTGCGGACGAGCGCCGGCAAATAGCCGCCGTCTTCCTGTTCGCGGCGATGGCGGTAATAGTTCGACGGCTCCGCGCCGATCGTCAAGGCGTCCGGCATCGAATCGTGCAAGGCGCGAAAGTCGAGCGGATCGAGCGAGGTGCTCCGGTCGCACAAATTATCCAAATAATCGCTGATCGTCTGATAGGCGACGATAAAGCGGATGCACGCCTCTCGTTTTTCGCCCGCCAACAGCGCCAAAATGGCGCCGCCTTCGCAATGGAACGTTTTCGAAGCGATGCTCGCGAGCGCCTGGCGCCGCAGCTCTGGGTCTGGAATATGCTCAGCCTGTTGCCGCCAATGCGAAAGTTCGCGGTGGACAAGCGGAAACACGTCGCGATACACCATTTTCATCAAGGCGATGGGGTTTTTCGGAATGTTCAATCGGCTCACCTCAGGTGCAAACACCATAATCTCGTCTCCTAGCATTTCCATCTTATCGGCAACCAAAATCGTTTCGCGTCTGAACAGCCTGCAATCTCGTCTTCCAGTATTGCCATCCCTGCGGCCGGGGCAAACCATAAAAGGGTTGGCGATGGAATGAAAAAGCCGCTCAACAACGGTTCTTCTCACGTTGAGAAGCTTTGTGAAATCGGATCTTCTTTCCCTATCCCAACCACTCATTGGGCGAAAAGAAACGTTTTTCACCAGTCCCGATTAGGCGCGTTCGCTTTCGTTGGCGATTTGGACGCAGCGTTGTACAATACATGGTGAACGATCGATTTTGCAACAGAAAGGAACGAACGCCCATGATTTACCCATACAAAGGCAAAACGCCGCAAATTGCCGCATCCGCCTTTATCGCCGACTATGTGACGATCACCGGCGATGTCACGATCGGCGAAGAGACGAGCATTTGGTTCAACACCGTCATTCGCGGCGACGTGGCGCCGACCATCATCGGCAACCGGGTCAATATTCAAGATAACTCAATTTTGCATCAAAGTCCAAACAATCCGCTTATTATCGAAGACGGCGTGACGGTCGGCCATCAAGTCATTTTGCACAGCGCCATCGTCCGGAAAAACGCGCTGATCGGCATGGGGTCGATCATTTTGGATCGCGCCGAAATCGGGGAAGGCGCGTTTATCGGCGCCGGCAGTTTAGTGCCGCCGGGCAAAAAAATTCCGCCCAACGTGCTCGCTCTCGGCCGGCCGGCCAAAGTCGTCCGCGAGCTGACGGAAGACGATCTCCGCGAAATGGAACGCATCCGCCGCGAATATGTAGAGAAGGGGCAGTATTATAAAGCGCTGCAGCAACAGCGGCCGGCGGAGTGGGAGTGAAGAGCAAAAACGATTTTACCACATCCTTGACGGAAAAGTCGCTTGCCCACTTTTCGACTGGCGGAGGCAGCCCGCGGCTTGCGTTCGCCGCGCCTTGGCATGAGTCGATTCAATCTCCCTAGAAAAACACAAATGTTATACCGCTTTTGTTGGCATCTTCCTCGTCACAGCCCACATCGCCATGATGTTTCGCATGCTTGACCCGCCGCTTAGGTCGGTCATTCTAAAAAAAACGGAGGGCGGCCTCTCTAGCCCCCTCCGTTTTGCGTTTATCGGTTGTTCGCCAACGCCAGCGCTTGTTCTTTCAACAAAGCGGCTTTGTCGGTGCGCTCCCACGGCAGGTCGACGTCCGTGCGCCCAAAATGGCCGTAAGCGGCCGTCTGTTTGTAAATCGGGCGGCGAAGGTCGAGCATTTTGATGATGCCCGCCGGGCGCAGGTCGAAGTTGTTGCGCACGACTTCAATTAACACATCTTCCGACACTTTTCCAGTGCCGAACGTATCGATCGAAATGGAAACCGGACGGGCGACCCCGATGGCGTAGGCGAGCTGCACTTCGCATTTGTCGGCAAGCCCTGCCGCGACGATGTTTTTCGCGACATAGCGGGCCGCATACGCCGCCGAACGGTCGACTTTCGTCGGATCTTTGCCCGAGAACGCGCCGCCCCCGTGACGGGCGTAGCCGCCGTACGTATCGACGATGATTTTCCGCCCCGTCAACCCGGCATCCCCTTGCGGACCGCCGATGACAAATCGTCCTGTCGGGTTGATGAAATATTTCGTGTTCTCATCCAGCAGCTCCGCCGGCACGACCGGCTTGATGACATGTTCCTTAATGTCGCGTTGGATTTGCTCTTGCGTGATTTCCGGATGATGCTGCGCGGAAACGACGATCGTATCGACGCGCACCGGTTTGCCGTTTTCATCGTATTCGATCGTCACTTGCGTTTTGCCGTCCGGGCGCAAGTACGGCAGGACGTCCGTTTTGCGCACTTCCGCCAATCGGCGCGCCAAGCGGTGCGCAAGCGAGATCGGCAGCGGCATCAATTCCTCCGTCTCATTGCAGGCGAACCCAAACATGAGCCCTTGGTCGCCGGCGCCGATCGCTTCAATTTCCTCGTCAGTCATCTGACCTTCGCGCGCCTCGAGCGCCCGGTCAACCCCCATCGCAATGTCCGGCGACTGTTCGTCAATCGACGTCAACACCGCGCACGTATCGGCGTCAAATCCGTATTTGGCGCGCGTGTAGCCGATCTCCCGAACCGTATCGCGGACGATGCGCGGAATGTCCACGTACGTTGACGTCGTGATTTCCCCGCTCACAAGCACCAGCCCGGTCGTCACGCTCGTTTCGCAAGCGACGCGGGCGTTCGGGTCTTTTTCCAAAATGGCGTCCAAAATCGCATCGGAAATTTGGTCGCAAATTTTATCCGGATGTCCTTCCGTCACAGATTCTGAAGTAAACAAGCGGCGTTTGGCTGACATTCGGTTTGTTTCCTCCTCCTGGCATAATGTGGCGACACGGAACTCATTTCCCTTTTCGCAATATCGCAATATAAAAAACCTTTCCTGTAACGGCTGAGGAAAGGTCATGGCAATCGTATTGCTTCCTTTCACTCTTATCGTTCAAGGACTGCGCCTTGCCACAGGTTAGCACCATTTCACACATGTACAGTTGTGACGGTTGCTGGGTTTCATCGGGCCTGTCCCTCCACCGGCTCGGGATAAGAGTATCCGTTCAATGACTTATCTTATCGCAAGGAAGCAAGTAAAGTCAACTGCATAGGGGGGAATTTTTTTTACAAAAAAATAGGAAAAAATAAATCACGAAAACCTACACAAATAGTATGGACTATTAATAAAAATGTGTTATACTATTTCCAAGAGTGATTACAATAAAGAAGGCAGGTTGTGAACATGGGGATCGCAAACATGACAAATAAGCTTGATGTATTGCTGCAAAAACCGTACGTTCGCCATCAACTGTCCGTCGCCGAGCTCGTCGAGAAAGTGCTGCAGCGGAATGAAGGACGGCTGACCCACACCGGGGCAGTCGCCGTCACGACCGGCAAGTACACCGGACGGTCGCCGAAAGACAAATACATCGTCGAAGAACCGTCAACGAAGCAAACGATCGACTGGGGAGCCGTCAACCAGCCGATGTCTCCAGAAACGTTTGACAAACTGTACGACAAAGTGCTCGATTATTTAATGAAGAAAGATGAGCTGTTCGTGTTTAAAGGCTTTGCCGGCGCCGATCCGAAATATCGGCTGCCGATTCAAGTCGTCAACGAATTCGCTTGGCACAACTTGTTCGTCCATCAGCTGTTCATCCGCCCGAGCGCCGAGGAGCTCGCCGCGCATGAGCCGCAATTTACGGTCATTTGCGCGCCGAACTTTAAAGCCGACCCGAATGTGGACGGCACGCGCTCGGAAGCGTTCATCATCATCTCGTTTGAGCGGCGCACCGTGTTGATCGGCGGCACCGAATATGCCGGCGAAATGAAAAAATCGATTTTCTCGGTGATGAACTATTTGCTGCCGGAACAAGGCATCCTGCCGATGCACTGCTCGGCCAACGTCGGCCAGGAAGGCGACGTCGCCCTCTTTTTCGGCTTGTCGGGAACGGGAAAAACGACGCTCTCGACCGACCCGAACCGCCGCTTGATCGGCGATGACGAACACGGCTGGTCGAGCCGAGGCATTTTCAACATCGAAGGCGGCTGCTATGCAAAATGCATCCATCTATCGCGTGAAAAAGAGCCGCAAATTTTTGACGCCATCGGCTTCGGCGCGGTGCTCGAAAACGTCATCCTCGATGACGCGACGCGCGTGCCGAATTACGACGACGGCACGCTGACGGAAAACACGCGCGCCGCCTACCCGCTTCAAGCGATCCAAAACATCATCGACCCGAGCGTCGCCGGCCATCCGTCCACGATCGTGTTTTTGACGGCCGATGCGTTCGGCGTCCTGCCGCCCATCAGCAAGCTGACGCGTGAACAGGCGATGTACCATTTCTTGAGCGGCTACACAAGCAAGCTCGCCGGCACCGAACGCGGCGTCACCGAACCGGAAGCGACGTTCTCGACATGCTTTGGCGCGCCGTTTTTGCCGCGCCCGGCCGTCGAATACGCGGAAATGCTCGGGCAAAAAATCGCCGAACACAACGTCCGCGTCTTTTTGGTCAACACCGGCTGGACAGGGGGACCGTACGGCGTCGGCAGCCGCATGAAGCTCGCCTACACCCGCGCGATGGTGCAAGCCGCCGTCGAAGGGGAGCTCGACAACGTCGAGACGGTGCAAGACCCGATTTTCGGCCTCGCCATCCCGGCGCACGTCCCGGGCGTGCCCGATGACGTCCTTAAACCGCAAAACACATGGGCGGACAAACAGGCGTACGAACAAAAAGCGAAAGAACTGGCGCAAAAATTCCGCGCCAACTTCCAAAAATTCGCCCACATCGATCCGTCCATTGAAAAACTCGGCGGACCGCTCGTTTAACAAGAACCCGGCCGGACAGGGAACCGTTCCCTGTCCGGCCGTTTTTTCTGTTCTTTCCTTTGCTTTGGACTCCGACACTGAATCCTTTGTTAAAGCCGATGATAAAATCCCCAATATAGCCGGAATAAAATTCCCCACTTATAATAGAACCATAGTGTCAACGAGAGGAGCTATGGTTCGTGATTACGAGAGGGGAATTTTTTGTGATCAAAGAGATGTATGAAAGGGGAAGGAGTATTTCCGATATTGCGAGGGAATTGGGGATCGATCGGAAAACCGTCCGAAAATATATTCACTCCCCCAATCATCAATGGTCACATCCTGTTTTCTCACCAAGTGATTCTCTGGGACAAGATCATCCAGTTTTACCGTCGTTTTTGTATGGCACCCATCTTCTCTTCTTGGTGTTGACGAAGCATCGTTTTTTCCTTCCGTTCCTCCTCTGTACTACCCCCATAATAAAAAAGCTGTCAACAGTCTGAAACGAAGAGAAGGGTGAACCTTCTCTTCGTTCGCAATTTTTACACTAGCAGAAAAAAAACAACAATTACCTTATCAGAGACACTTATTCCAATTTTCGGAACAACGATACATTAAAATAAGCTGTATTGCCCATACTATCAAGTTTATATCCTTTGTATACCACTTATTTTTAGGATAGCCTATTTATAAAGTACAAATTCAAAATCGCTCTGCTGCGGCGGAAAAGAAGCGGTTTTTCCCGCTGAACTCCGCTGTTTTTTCCGCTGCTTCCGTTTTCCTTTTTCGTCGATCACTTGCTCTAACCCTTTTCCCATTAATTTGAAGGCAAAAATCGCAACGATAAAGGCAACACACGGCCCGACAACAATCCATTGGTCAAGCATCATTTCCCGATAGGAAAGACCGATCAAGCCGGACCATTCGTTCGAAAGGGAGATCGCCACCTTCTCCGGAGGGCCCAACCCATCGGAATTGTCGATAATTTTTACGCCTCCTAGCAAAATTTGAAACGCTCCGAGATGCACAAGCAGCAAGAGCGACTGCACCGTCTGCTGGATAAACAGTAAAAACAGCCGCGGCCGCATATACGGGAGAACGTGCTTGCGGATGAGCCAAAAGTTATTAGCTCCCATCAGCCGGGAAGAAACGACAAATTCATTTTGCAAAAAGACAGCGATATCATTGCCGATGACCAGCATTAACGGCGGAAGCGCAACAGCCGCAAACACCAATATTTGTTTTATCAACACTTCCATTCCGGCTCCTTGCTCCTCCAATGGAATGAAAGCAAAAAAGAGCATCGTTAAAAATATCGCCGGCACAAAACGAAATGCGCGGACGATGGACTCGGCAATAAAACGAAATTTCTGTAAATAAAAAGCATAAATGATTCCGCCGACCGTCCCGAACGCCAGCCGCAGCAAACTGACTGCCAACGCGGTGAAAATCGTATATTTCGCCCCGTCGATGACTTTCCAAAACACATCTTCGCCTTGGCGGTCGACGCCAAACAGATGGGCCCAGCTCGGCGGGTACGGTGGAACATCAACGAGCCGTCCAGCCTCATTGTAGATCCGCTCCGGCGGCTGTGGAATGATGTCTTTCAGCCAATAAGAATATAAAAAACTGGCCAGCAATAGACCGGCCGCGATGATAAACCCTGCCGTAAAATAAACGTTACGGAATGCGCGCATCACGCTACGCCCCTCTCTATTCCCGTCAAATAAGCAATCACTCGTTTCCCGGCCACATCAATGATGTAAAACGGCAAAAACAGCATGGCAAGACCGATAGCCACTACTTCCGGCGTATGGCGCTGCTCATACAAAAACCGGAAAAATCCGTGCATATTAAACAAATATTCCGTCACTAACAAGTTCGACAGCATAAACCAAAACAAATATTGCATGTTAGAAAACACGGTGATCAGCGCATTGCGGAACATGTGGCGCCATAGCACTGCCGTTTTTGACAAGCCTTTCGCTAGCGCATATTCAACGTATGGCTTGTCCTTTTCTTCCGTAAACGCAAGAAATGTCATTTGGAACAGCATAATTGAAGGCAAAATTGAAATCATTACAATCGGTAACACGTATACATTGTCAAAACCGGCAACCGGATCGACAATAAGCAAATCTGTCTTTTTAAACACCCAGATGACAAACAGTTGCGTGGAAAAAATAAAGATAACATCGGGGATCGACTCAAGAAAAAACGCGATTCCTTTAACAATCTTTTGCAGCGGGCGCGGAAGCAAAAAGCAGATGTAGGCTCCCGTAACGGCTATAAGGAAGGAAACAGCCAGCGCCCCCCATAAAATAATAAGGGAATAGGCATACGGCTCCATCATCGTTGAGAGCAGGGGAGCATTGTGCCATTGCGAGAGCGAAACCGTTATATCACGAATATAAAAAAAGCTCCAAAACAGCTGCTGAAATTGCTGCCAAAACACCGTGACCATTTGCGGGCTCGGAAACAAGGAATAGCTTTGCGCAAACGCGATAATCGCCATAATCGTTAAAATGGTAAGCAACAAATCCGCCAGCACCGTCAAGGCGAGTTTCCATTTCTTCATAAGGCTGATCCCCCTCCTTCGGAGCATGGGCAAACGATTGCTTTATGTTCCTTTCAGCTGTAAGCTGCCAGTGCTTGCATTTTAATAAGATGGTGCCGGAGGCAACGTTTCTGCTAACATTGATTGCTGCCCTGCCATTCCATCGCCTATTTTAAAGATGCGGTCATACATTTTAATTCCTGCATATGTTTGTCCGTCTGTTTTATATTCTACTCTGCCCGACGAGTCTTTTTTGATGAGCTCTCCCTTTTCGCCATACTTTTCTTTTACTCGCTTCGGTTGCAATTCTGGCAAAAACATCACGTCCAGCTCATATTCCTTAGCTCGCTCCGGTCTTTTCGCGCTCCATGAATAACTTCCATCTTCCCCAACTTTTACTTTTTCCTCGAGTACTTGTTTGCCCCCCTCGATTTCTTTCATAACAATTTGCACGACGGCGCCTTTTGGCAGATTGCTGTTCCCGTTTAGCACCACTCGGTCACCGATCGTTTTGACCGCACCACCTAGTTTTACCGTTTGCTCCACTTTCGGTTTGGCACAGCCGACCAGCACCAATAGCAACAACAACGTAAGGACCACCGTCATTCGGATATACTTCATAAAAACCCTCCTTATATGTACGTATAAGCATCTTTCAAAAAGAAAAATATTATACTATGTGAAATATTGTCAATAACGATTTAAAATTTCCCAATTTCAACGAAATGAAATTCCCCATTATGAACGTTTAATTAGGCAACTGGGCAGGATAAACTCCTGCTTTTTTCTTTTCTCGTAGACGATAAGAATCGCCTTTGATATTAAAGGTAATGGCGTGATGTAATAGGCGATCTAAAATCGCTGTCGCTAGTACATCATCACCGAATACTTTCCCCCATTCGAGATAGGATTTATTCGATGTGAGAATCATAGAGCCTTGTTCATATCGTTTCGATACGACCTGAAAAAAGACATTCGCCGTTAGCTCATCAAAAGGAAAGTAACCTACCTCATCAATAATGAGTACATCTGGACGACTCCAACGATTCACTAATCGCTGGAGAGTCCCTTTTTCGTTTGCCTTTCGGCATTCAGCCACTAAATCGTCTGCGGTTAAGAATAAAGCCGTATACCCTTGCGTGATGGCTTCCACCGCAAAGGAAATCGCTAAATGCGTCTTTCCAACACCCGGTGGGCCTAGTAAGATTCGATTTTCCCCGTTGGCAATAAACCGACAGGTCAGCGTTTCTTTGACTCTTTTTTCACTGAGATACTCGGTTGAAAGGAAAAGTCAAAGTCATGAATCGTTTTGATATAAGGTAATTTTGCTCGTTTCATTCGCTTTTCTAGTTGTTGAGATTCTTGATATTCAATTTCTTGTAAAACAATAGTGTTTAGAAACTCAGAATATGATACATTATCTCTAGAAGCGTCTTCTAATAAACTATCTAGTTGGTGGGCTGTGTGGTGCCAACCAAGCTCTGATGATGAACGAGGTATCCAAAAATGATTCAAGAAATTCTTTGGTATTTATGCCCAACCATAACTATTGCTTTTTTGTTGTTTCTTAAGTTCAACAATGATATGACCAATTTGGGTATATTGCCAAGAATTGGACATTATTATGATTTATGATTCCCGATTTTGTGATGGAATATGCAATGTCTGGCGAAATGGCCTCTCTTTTAGAAGTATTATTTCAAAGGTTTGTTTTTGAAAAACTTATTTTTCCATCCATTCTTGGAGACAATTGGTGGATTTGCTTCATCAATTTGGTTACCTTCGTGTATTTTTTAGCTAGTTGCTCTAAAATCTTCGTTAATTAACATAAGACTTAGTTCTTTAGGATTTTTAATCCCTGTACTAATCTCGATTTCTTCTGACTGATTTATCAAATATACATAAGGTGTACTATTAACTTTATATGTATTAAAGAGGTATGCAGCTTTGATATATATTATTGATTCATTGATGTTTTCTAAAACAAGCTGATCATTATTACTTTCATCGTTGTTTATTAACATAATTTTAAAGTTAGCTCGATTGCTAATGTTAGGTAACTCTTTCACAACTCTCTTACATGTTGGGCAAGTACTACTAATAAACAATAATAGGACTTTTTGTTGTTCCAAGATCTCTTTTAAAACCACTTTTTTACCTTGATAATCTAAAGCACGAAAAGCAGGAGCCTTGTCTCCATTTTGCAAACTTCCAAACTGAATCCCTTTTATGGTTCTGATCTCGGATAAAAAAGTTCTCACAAGTTTAATAATAGAGTAAATTATATATGATTGAATAAGTAGAAGTATCATTACTAAAAAAAGTAAAGTATTTGAAAGCATAACTACCATCCTTTCTAAATTCTAGTAAATATACTTAAAAATAAAGTGCATAATCTCATTTATTTTTTTGAGTTCCTTTAAAACTTGAACATATATTAAAAATACACTTACGATAATGAAAGATAATAAAGTTTGAACTGTCAAATAATTCATGGAGTATTTAGATTTAAATAAAATAAAGGCAATCAAAATTATTACTGCATTTCTTAATACCATCCAGTAAGAGAGCCTCTCATTTTCCAAAACCCCACCACATCCACAAGAAAAATTTTGGTTTCCTTTAAAAAGGTTAATCACTATAAATATTGAAAAAATGGACAAAAGCAGAGATATGGTTAACAAACAATAGAAATTTACACCTGATAAAGCCAATGAAAATGTAATGAAGCCCTCACTTAATACTATAAAAAGGTAAACAAATTTTACCAATAAGGGGTGTTTAATTCCATAATTCCTTATAGTAACATCATATCTTTCTTTATGCATAATTTTACTTATTGTTGAAGATAAGAAAATTAGTATAAGAAATATTAATAAAAGGGTAAATATAGAATTATTAAAATTCATATTAATACCCCTTTCTGAAGGTTATACCAATGGGATTGAGACTCATACATTTTTTTGTACTCCCCATTAAGGGAAAGAAGTTCGGTGTGAGTACCGCTTTCCACAATCTGTCCATCTTTCATCACTAAAATTTCGTCTGCTAAGCTCGCAACTCCTAACCTATGGGTAACTATAATAATGGATTTGTCACATTCATTTAAAATATCTTCTAAAATCTCTTTTTCTGATACAGGATCAAGAGCTGCTGTAGGTTCATCTAAAATTATTAGGTCACTTTCTCGAAATAGCGCTCTACCGAGAGCTATTTTTTGCCATTGTCCACCCGATAGCTCATTCCCCCCTTCGAAGTATCTACCAAGTAGAGAATCAAACCTATTTGGCAGTTTGTTAATTATCTCTAACAAATTAACTTTTTCAGCAACATTTTGGAGTCTAATATTGTCATCCATGTTAGAGAAGCTACTTATTCCTATATTCTCTCTTACCGTTAATTCGTATGATATAAAATCTTGGAACAAAACGGATATTCTGTCTTGTAGACTTTCAATATCTACTTCTTTGATTGGAATTCCATTTATAAAAATAGGTAAGTTTTCTTTGGAATATAATCCTGTTATACACTTTATAAGTGTTGTTTTCCCGCTTCCATTTTCCCCTACGATTGCTATTTTTTTGCCTGGATTAATATTAAAGCTTATCCCTTTTAAAGTATCAAAATTATTATTTGGATATCTGAACCAAAGATTTTTCACCTCCAATCTATGTAATTTTTCTATTTTGTTTAACTTCACTTCATTTCTAGGCTTAATATGAATAAATTTCATATAGTCCTCGATGAAAATTAAAGTTCCTTTAAAATCAGAATAGCTTTTCGCAATGTTATTTAAACTCGTCTGAAAAAGCTGTATGGATTGAATGGTAGCAACTAAATCTGCTGCCATATTTGAATTTTTAAAATCAATGATTATTACTAATCCTGAAAGAGTAAAGGTTAATAAAATTATTAGTTCCGCAGAAAATAATGTTTTCGATTTTGTTTTTATAAAATTTAGCTTTTTTTCTGCTAGTAATAAAAACTGTTTTTTCCAATTTAGTTCTAAAAAGTTAAATGCATTAAATAGTATAATCTCTTTTAAAGTATTCCGATTAGTCAATAAATTTACGAAATACTGTTCCTTTCTAGTTGCCGGCATGAGTTCGTTGATCAAAGAAAAGTTTTTTCGGTTAAACTTTATCGAAGTCAAAGTGTAAGGGACAATGCCTAAAATAATGATAAGAACAACTATCCAATTAATAGTTAATAAATATACTAATACTGATATAGCGCTGATTAAGTTACTAATAAGACCAATCAAATGATTTACAGATTCGATTATATTACTTGTATTGCTTGAAACTCTTTGAAAACTATCGTAGAATGAAGGATTCTCAAAATCGAGATAATCTAAACTCTTCACTTTTTGTAACATAGATGAAGTTGTTTCAAGAGATAATTTGTTATCAATAATCTGATCGTTAATATTCAGAATATGATTCCCAATAAAAGGGATTATATTGCTTATAATTTGTAGAGTAAAAATAAATATTAACATTTTTAGTGATCCATCATCTTGCATGAAATTCATAATTTCTTCTATTAATTTTTGGAACAAATGAATACTAATGATAGGAATTAATGAATTAATAAAATTTAGAAAGATCAGCACAATTAAGTTGATTCTACATTTATTCCAATAAATAGATAATATGAATTTTAATGTATTCATACCATATCAACCCTCTTAATAAACGTATTGACATTCAAGGGAATATCTACTACTATAATATCAGAAATAGCCCAAAAAGTCTAATTTTATTAAGAAATTCGACTTATTGTGAGGGGAAGAAATTTGTTAAATATATTATCTTACACTTTTTACATACTACTTTTTTCCCTATCTACATTCTATTCATTTATTTCCTTACAAAACCTCAAAAATATTACTCATAAAAATTCAGAAACTAACCTAAAACATAGTGAAATTGATTATTCGAAAAGTTTCATTAATTATCCATTAAAAGATAGAAAAGGAGAAACAGCGTTTTTAAAAATTGACCATAAATATTTAAATATTGTAGCAATCTTAAATAGTAACTGTTCACATTGTACAGAACACTTTGAGGAGTTTTGGTATCTTTTAACGTCTAATAATCTTAAAATTTCTTTACAGATTCTTATTAACGAAAACAGCAATGAATTACTCCATTATTTAGATTTAGTAGATCCCAATTTATCTATTTTTCAATACAAGAACGATTTAATAGATGAATTTCGCATCCCTTACTATCCCGCTTTTATAGTTTTAAATGAACAAGGAAAGATTAAGTTTTCAACTCCAGATTTATATGAACTTTATTCATTGTTTTTGAGAAGAGATTCTCTTTTAACCAACAATTAAATTTATGAAAGAAGGGGAGGATAATTAATGAGTAAGTTTTTATCTGGATTAATTTCTCCTAATTATGTTCCTTGTTCATCTACTTATTTTTATAAGTATTGCAGTACAGATAACCGTTGTTGGAATTATGGATTTAAAGCAACTTTAGGATATTATAGAGATTCAAGAACTGGCGAACAATGCTCTTCTGTACAGCTTTGTAACTGCGGTTGCTAATTAAAAATGTAGAGATCTTTTCTTCAACATAAAAAAGAGAATCTCTTCTTCAACATAAAAATAAATGGGGCTGACCCAAAAGGGCAATTCCCCTTAAACAAAGCACAACATATTGTTTCTTAATGATTGTTTTATACCTATATACGGTAATAAGAAAGGGTGTCCCGATCCCTTTGGGACACCCTCATTTATTTTAGCTTAATTTCGGGATATTCCAGCATCAGCTCGTTCAAATTGCAATCTATATGACAAAGACGAAGAGTTTTTATTGAATAAGGTTCCGAAAACAGGGGGAACAATAATAGTGATAAAAAGTGCGATCATAAAAATGGCAAATGAAAAAGGATTTATCTGTTTTCCGATTTCATCTTCATGTTTTTTCACAAAATTTTTTATTTGAGCATTCTTTGTGACTGATGCAGAATCGACAAGTTTCTGATCATCTAAATCATAATAGTATATCTGTTTTGCATCAAAATAAAAAATGCTGTCTCTAACTTCTTTTCCTTCTGCCAATACTACTTTAACGTTTTTTGTTTGTTTTGTATCTCCTTCAGTGACTTCGGCAGAAGTTGTTAGGCTATCGAGTATTTCAGCGGAATTATCCTTATAATAGGTAAGAGTTTTTTTGAATTCTTTGTTAATTGCTCCTGTAATATCTTGATTATCTTTTGCCAATGCTGCGAAAGGAGCAACCCAGAGTAATGATAAAATTAAAAAGAAAATAATTTTTTTCATCTTATCACCTCTTTTGAATATTTTTTATAAATTATACCATATTTTTTCATCTTGATAAACTCCTTATGTGTAAAATTTTTGTTGCGATTCTAATTTATCTCTTTGCGAAGCCTTGCTTTATCAACTGTATAGGGTTCCTACTTTTTTCTGGTAAATGATGACCTATCATGAACTGCACCCAAATTGTTAGACACAACTAACCATTGGAGGTGCAGTTTTTATATGACTAAATACAGTTTAGAAACTAAATTAGCTGCAGTTAGGGCTTATCTTGAAGGGGTAGGGTAACCGCACAAAAGTATAATCTATGTTGAGGCAATACGGAATCCAGACGAGCATGATTCAAAGGGGAAACTGTTATGACAGCACATGTGCAGAATCGTTTTACAGCATCATTAAAAAAGAACTTATTTTCCACGAAACCTTTACGACAAGGAAAGAAGCGAAACAACGGATTTTTGAATACATTGAGTATTTTTATCTCACATTTCGCACCCTCCCGATGAAAATCGGGAGGATTTTTTCATCCCGATGTCGAATAGGTCCTTGGTACACAAGGAATGCAAGGAGTTTCCACACCATGGACGTTCGAATTCGTGCTATTTATGAAAGTTCCTATTTGAATATAATAAGCGCCATCTTCAAGGATCTTGGCCTCCCCCCAGCTGATTGACCGGCTGGTTCCGGTGGATCCCCAATGCCAAACCCGAGCCAGCGATGTGGTCTGGCTGCTCATCCTGGATATCTTGAGCGGCCGTCAAGCGCTGGTTCATTTGGAACGATGGGCGCATGAAATCGATTTGCCCAAGCTGATCCGGCCGGGGCTCCAGCCTTCTTGGTTCAATGACGATGCCATCGCCCGCCATCTGGATCGCCTGTATGATGCCAACATCCATCAAGTCATTTCGGCTTGCCTTGTGCAGATCTACAAGGAGGAAGGCATCCCCCTTCGGGTGTTCCATGCCGATACGACCGATGTATCGGTTTACGGCGCGTATGAATCGGCCTCGCCGGATACCCTGCATATTGCCCATGGCTGCAACCGGCAACACCATTGGCAAAAGCAGATCGGCTTCGGACTGATCGGCAACGAGGATGGCGTTCCTTTTTATGGAGATGTGCACGACGGCAACCTGCCGGACAAAACGTGGAATCCCGAGGTGCTGTCCCGTGTCCATGAGCAGCTGAAGCAAGCGAAGATCGAGGACGAATGGATTTATGTGGCGGATTCCGCCGCGATGACGAAGGACACGCTGGCGCAAACGAAAGCGGCGAACGCCTTTTTGATCACTAGAGGCCCTTCGTCGCTCCGGATCGTGAAACGAGCATGGGCCGAGGCCGATTCGCCTCACATCCCGTGGAGCGAACCTTTTGCCTTGGCGGAGAGAAACGGCGCCACGCACCGGGTATGGGAAACGGCCTCGACGTATGAAGGACATCCGGTTCGGCTGGTCGTCGTCGAATCGAGTGCCCTCGACCAACGGAGAGGAAAGACGCTCGAAAAAGAACGGGTCAAAGAAGCGGAGCTTCTTCGCGAGGAACAAGAGCGTTGGGAGCGTCAGCCATTCTCGTGCCGCGAAGACGCCGAACAAGCCTTGGCGTCCCTCAAGGCGTCCCTTCGCCCCCGGTTTCATCGGGTCGAGGCCGCGGTCGAAAAGATCGTGCGTCCGAAAAAACGGCGCGGACGGCCGAAAAAAGGGGCGGAACCCGAGATGGAGACGCTGTACACCCTTCGCCTGAGCGTGGAATTCGACCAAGACGCGTGGGAACAGGCGAGACGGAAAGCGTCCCGGTTTGTTCTCGTCACGACGGTGCCGGAGGAATGGAAGGACCGACGAATGGACGCGAAAGAGATCTTGAAGCTGTATAAAGGGCAGATCTTGGTGGAAATGAACTTCTCCTTCCTGCAAGATCCGTTCTTTACGGACGAGATTTACGTGAAAAAACCGGAACGAGTGGCGGTGTTGGGCTATTTGTTTCTCCTCGCATTGGCCATTTACCGCGTCTTCCAGCGCCGGGTGCGTCAGTTCATCACACCGGAATGCCCGTTAAAGGGCGCTGGAGGCCGCAAGCTGACTCGACCGACGGGGCAGGCGATTTTTCAGCTGTTTCAATATGTGAACGTCGTCCTGTTGGAGCTGCCGGATGGGCACATCCAACGCTCACTGGATCGCTCACTCACCCCTGAACAGCGAAGGATTCTGCAGGGGTTAGGGCTGGATGAGAGCATTTACGTGCAACGTCATACGGAACGACCAGCGATGGTAAAAAAAGGATTGCCATCGCTTGTTGTGTTGGCTCAAAAAATATATAAGTTGCAATAAAGAATTTCCGATTTTTCGCTTCCGCTTTTATCTCAATACGAGCTGATATGATATAACGTGGAAGGTAGTAAGCTGGATGTAAAACAAAATTTCAACTTATATATTTTAAAAAAATGAATAAAAAATCCTTTGTTTCTGCACTACTGGGGTGCGAAATGTGAGCTCTAAACAGAATAAGGGGGAGGCTTCCATTGCTTCAGTATATCCATTTACCTTTAGGAGATTGTTGAAAATCAACCCGTTTTCCTTCGCTCCATCGTTTTGGGGCGTGGCAAAAAGCCAGTTTCATCAAAGACTGAAGATCTGATTTTTGGCTCATTTTGACTATTCCATCACCAGTCGTTTCGATGATCAAAGAGAGGATTGAGGTCATGAAAAATAAAACATTTCACTTCCTTTGGATCGGACAATCTTTCGCGAATTTCGGAGATGTGTTCTACATTGTTTCCGTTGTCTCTTACCTATATCATTTGACATCGAAAGCCATGGCTGCCGCATTAGTCCCTTTTTTCGTTACATTGTCGTTATTTATTAGTGGAATCGTCGCACCGATATTTTTCGAAAAATATAAACTAAAAACGTTATTGTCCTACGGACAACTGTGTAAAACATTTCTTCTGCTTTTTCTCTCGCTGTTTTTGCAATGGGGTGCGGAACATCACATTGCGATCGTTTACGTTTTTGTATCATTGATCGCTTTTTTAGACGGGATCAATAATCCGATTAAAAACTCCCTCGTTCCTTTTATAGTTTCCAAGGAGGAAATCTTGAAAGCCAACAGTTTTTTAAACACGTTAGACCAATTCATCAAACTTAGCGCATGGCCGATCGGGAGTTTGATTGTCAGTTTAGGATCCCCGTTCCTTTTAATCAATATCACCTTATTGTTCTATGTCGCCTCGAGCATTCTCATGTTTCTTTTGCATATACAAGAACGCGCAAAGGAGAAGGTTGCTCAGGGTAAAGGCTTAAAGAAATTTCTCCTTTCGATCAGTCTAGGATGGGAATACACTTGGAGAAATGTGCACGCTAAATCCATCAGCGTAATGTCATTTTTTGAAGGAATAGGAAATGGTGTTTGGATTTCGGCCATCCTTTTTATGTGAAAGAACAATTACATTTAGGAGAGGAATGGTGGGGATATATTAACTCTGTTTTCTTTGGCGGCATGGTGATAGGGGGATTGTTAAGCGTTAAGTTTAGTCAATCGGTTGAAAAAAATCAGCAATTTTTTGTATTGTTTGGCCCGTTTTGTATCGCTGTTGTAACGCTTTTGTTTGGTACAACGACGCACGGTGCGCTGGCGCTTATGTATTCCGCCCTGTACGGGATCATCGAACAATGGAAGCTGATCTGTCTTCAGACGATTCTTCAAAAAAATGCCCGGATGGACGCTCTGCCTCATGTTTTTGCCGTGCAGGGAGTCATTAGTTCCGTAACATTCGGAATTTCCACATTGTTAATGAGCTTTATAGCCGATGTTTACGGTATTCGTTTTTCATTTTATTTGTCTGTCTTCTGCTTTTTCATCAGCGGTTGGATCAGCTACCGTCAGCGGAAAATCTGGAGTGATAAGGAGAGCCAAAAAGGAGAAATCACTGGGACTATTTTGTGACCTCCTTCTTGTAAATGATCGCTTTATTTCAGAGCAAAACAAAGGAATCAGTCTTGCTTAATCATATGGCAGAGCGCAAACCGAAGGGTTGTTTGCGCTCCTGCCTTTTCAAATTTCATTCCCTTATAGGTAGGATAAAAACGCCAATCGGGACGGTGAACGTCACCGACAAATTCTGTCAATAGACTTTACCCTCGATGGCTGTAAGGCTCGAACGCATAAAATGATTGTCGTCGATCCCCCGGGGTTTTGGCACGATTGGGGGTCGACGACAATGTTCGCTTAAACTCTGGAGACTCTTTCTATTTCTGCTTCTTCATCTTTTCGATCTTCTCAACCGGCAACCCGGTCAGTTCGTGGATCGTTTGGACATCATACCCTTTCGCCAGCATTCTCTTCGCGATGTCGGTTTTTCCTTCCTCGATCCCTTTTTTGCGTCCTTGTTCCACTCCTTGCTTCATTCCTTGCTTCATTCCTTGCTTGATCCCCTGTTCTATTCCTTGTTTGATTCCTTCTCGGATTCCCTTCTCGATTCCCCGCTGTTCATACGAGATGATGAGCTCCATCACTTGTTTCGCTTCCTTCGTCTCCATTTGGCTCACCTCGTTTCGCAGTTGGATTTCCTCCTCTTCGGATAACGGCAAATACGTTTCAAAAAAACCAAACAACAGCCGCTGTTTCGCCTCATCCAGCTCGAGGCGGACGAGCATGCGCAAAAACTCCTTTTTCACTTCCACCTTCTCGCTTTCATTATACCCCATTTTGCTTAACAAGGCGGCGGCAACCGGATTGTCATGGCGGATGTACTCGCGCCACGGCAGTTTGCGCAATTCCACCGTCAGAAAACGAAAATCGAGAACCGTCAGGAACGGAAACTGGATGATCAATGAGGAAGGTTCATCGTGGTGTTCGTCATAGCTGAAGATGGCGATCGGAAGAATGCGGCGGCGGTGTTTTTGAAACAAGCGGCTGAAGTAGATGAACATTCGCTCGGGGAAGGTCCGTTGCGTGTAGCTTTGATGCTCCACGTGAACGATGATCAGTCCGTCTTCCCCTTTTAACTTTGTTTCTACCAACAAGTCCACACGGTGCTTCTCCCCGGCCGTGATGTCGGTAAACACTTCTTCTGAGAGGAAGGAGAGGTGATGAACGTCGATTTGCTCGTACACGTCGGGAAAAAAGAGAAGCAAAAACTCTTCAAAAAACGTCGACAGCAACTCCTTGAACAACCGGTCATGATCGATTCGCTGTTTGGCCACGTTTCCCCTCCTTGCGACATTGAATTCGTCGTATTATATTCGCTCTCCGCAACCAAACTCCTTCTCTTCCCCCTACTTTTTCTATGGTATTATCAAATGTTGCTTCCCATTCTACAGGAAATCCTCAAGCAAAGGCTATTTTTATGCTTGTCTGAGTCGTCCTGACGCCACAGGTTAAAATAGACGGCAAAAACCAAAACAAAGAGCGCAAACCGTTCTTCCGTTTGCGCTCCTGCCGGATGGACCCATTCAGCGCTTATTCGGCCGCTCGCGTTTTGTGCAGCCCCCATCGCCTTCTGTTCAATTCGTCGAATACAGGCTGACGAGCTCATACGTCACCGTCGTCCGGTTGTCTTCCCATTCGAGCTTTCTCACGACCGCGGCGCCGCTCGCTTCGCTTTGCACCGTCCGGCGCACTTCAAGCGGCACGTCAAGCGGATACAAGCGGTAGCCTTCTTTTTCAAGCACAAACAAATTGCCTTGAACGCGCCGCTCCTTTCCTTTTGTCACAATGACCGTCTGCAGTTCCATCGGCATGCCCATCGTTCCAACCTCCTTGGCAACCCATCGGTTCGTTGGCGGCGCACGCCGCCTCTCTAATGGTATCGTATCACACCGTCGGCTGTTGTTTCATCCATTCCGCAAGCCGTTGCACCGTCTCCCGATTGGCTTTCGGAGGAAAATAATGGGTGAGCTCACGGAAGTACCATGCTGTCACCGGTTTGCCAAGCTGCTTGAGCCGCCGCTCAAGCCGATAGGCGTGCTCAATCGACACGTTTTCATCCCGCTCGCCGTGGATGATGAGCACAGGGGCCTTGAGTCGTTCCAGATGATAGAGCGGCGTCCGGCAGCGGTAGCGCTCCGGATATTTGTTCGGCGTCCCGCCGATGACCCGCTTCATCATCCGCCGCAAATCAGGCCGCTCCCAATACGTGAGTTCCACATCAGCCATCCCTCCCCAGACCGCCACCGAACAGACCCGCTCGGCCATCAGGGCAGTGTGAAGCGCCATCGCCCCGCCGCGCGAGAAGCCGAACACGTGGACACGCCCGGGGTGGACAAGCGGATGGCGGCAAAGCAGCTGAAAACCAGCCACCGCATCATATCGGTCTTCACCGGCAAAATCTTCGTTTCCTTCCCCGCCCCCATTTCCGCGATACAGCGGGGCGAAGACAACAAATCCGTGTGAAGCAAATTCAATGAGGCGCGGCACCCGCACTTGTCCGACGTTTTTGATCCCGCCGCGCAAATACAAAAACCCGTCATACACGCCTTTTCTCTTCGGCGCGGCGAAAAACCCTTTCACTTTCAGTCCTTGCGCCATATAGGCAACGAAAAATACGTCAATGTCCGGATGCGGCGACGGAAACCGGTATTGGCCGATGATGTCCCCGTCCATCCTCCCGCCTCCTTTCTGTGAGAACAATTGGGCTCCAAAGATTCTTGCCGCTGCGCCGTCCTCTTTTTTGCGACATGGCTCATCAAGCTCCCGTGCCGCAGCCGCCAGGACGGATGAAGCTTGTCCCCCGTTCCGCCAACCGACATGTTTGGCTTTCCCGCACCGTTCACGGCCGTCAGTTGAAAAAATTCCCGCATGGTCCGCCCGTTTCCGGCCGACCGCCCATTTTTTCTAGGCATTCACACATTTTTGCCGAGTGCATACGATAGGGTGAGACCAATATGAATGGCCCACAAGCCAAAGGGGGTTCAAGAAAATGAAAAAATGGGCGATCTGGCTTTGTTCGCTTCTTCTGTTTTTGCCGCTGGCGGCCTGCAACAACAACAGCGGCGGGAACGAACCGCTCCAAAAAGTGCGGCTCGCCGAGGTGACACGCTCGATTTTTTACGCTCCGCAGTACGTCGCCCTGGCAAAAGGCTTCTTTAAAGAAGAGGGGCTGGATGTCGAACTGACGACGACATGGGGCGGAGACAAAACGATGACGACGCTGCTTTCCGGCGGCGCGGACATCGCCCTTGTCGGCTCGGAGACGTCGATTTACGTCTACAGCCAAGGAACAAACGACCCGGTCATCAACTTCGCCCAACTGACGCAAACGGACGGAACGTTCCTCGTCTCCCGCAAAAAAATCGGCCACTTTACATGGGAGATGTTGAAAGGAAGCACGTTCCTCGGCCAACGGAAAGGCGGCATGCCGCAAATGGTCGGCGAATTTGTGTTGAAAAAGCACGGCATCGATCCGCACCAAGACTTGAAGTTGATCCAGAACGTCGAGTTTGCCAACATCCCGAACGCCTTTGCGAGCGGCACCGGCGATTTCGTCCAGCTGTTTGAGCCGACCGCGAGCGTTTTCGAACAAGAAGGGAAAGGCTACATCGTCGCTTCGTTCGGCACCGAATCCGGACGCGTGCCGTACACGTCGTATATGGCGAAACGAAGCTATATGAACGAACACAAAGACGTGATGGAAAAGTTCACGCGCGCCATCTACAAAGCGCAGCAATGGGTCGCATCGCACAGCGCCGCGGAGATCGCCAAAGCCATTCAGCCGTATTTTAAAGACACCGATTTGACCCTCATCGAAAAAGTGGTCGATCGCTACAAAAGCCAAGGCACCTACGCGACCGATCCGATTTTGGATGAAGAAGAATGGAACAACTTGCAAAGCATTATGGCCGAAGCCGGCGAGCTGCCGAAGCACATCGACTTGAACACGCTTGTCGATTCGTCGTTTGCCAAAAAAGCGATGAACGATTGACGAAAGCGGGTGAACATCATGTTTCTTTCGATCGACCGCCTTTCGCACACGTATTTTACGAAAACGACGGCCGTCACCGCGCTCGATGACGTGTCGCTCTCCGTCGAGAAAGGAGAATTTGTCTCCTTTCTCGGCCCAAGCGGCTGCGGCAAAACGACGCTTTTGTCGATCATCGCGGGGCTGATTGAACCGACGGAAGGATCGGTCCGCATGGAAGGCCGACCGCTTTGGCCGAACGGAACGGACGCTCCAGCGGCGCGCCGCGCGGTCGGCTACATGCTTCAGCAAGACTGCTTGTTTCCATGGAAAACGATTGAAGAAAACATCCTTCTCGGCTTAAAAATGACTAGAACGCTAACTGCCCAAACCAAAGAACGGGCGCTCGCTCTGCTGGCGGAGATCGGCCTGGCCGGCGTCGAGTCGTATTACCCGAGCCAGCTGTCCGGCGGCATGCGCCAGCGCGCGGCGCTCGTGCGCACGTTGGCGACCGATCCGAAACTGCTTTTGCTTGATGAACCGTTTTCCGCCCTTGACCAGCAGACGAAGCTGAAACTGGAAGAGCTCGTTTGGAAGACGTTAAAACAGTATGAAAAAACAGCGGTGCTCGTCACTCATGACATCGAAGAAGCCATCGCCATGAGCGACCGCATTTTCTTATTTTCGCCGCGCCCCGGACGCCTGGCGAAGACGTTCGTCATCCCGGACGACCTGCGAGGCCGCCCGCCGCTTGCCGCCCGTCAGCATCCAGCGTTTTCTGCGCTCTTTCAATCCATTTGGAAGGAGATGGAGGCCCTTGAATCCGATCCATCGACGTATCCAGGCGCTGCACAATGAATATCTCGCCGCGCTGCGCAAAGAACAGCGGGTCATCCGCCTTTGGCAAGCCGCGCTGCTTGTCGCCTTTTTCGCCGTCTGGGAAGCGTCAAGCCGCTTCCAATGGGTCGACCCGCTTTTGTTTAGCTCTCCATCCGCCATCGCCAAGCTGTTTGTCGAAAAAATGAGCGATCATTCTTTGCTCGCCCACACATGGGCGACGCTGTTTGAAACGCTGCTCGGCTTTTTCATCGGCACCATCGGCGGGGCGCTCCTCGGCGCCTTGCTTTGGTGGTTTCCGCGTCTGGCAAAGACGCTCGACCCGTATTTAGTCGTCTTCAACGCCATGCCGAAAGTCGCCCTCGGGCCGATTTTGATCGTCGCCCTCGGACCAGGATTTACGTCCATCATCGCCATGGGCGTCGTCATTTCGATCATCATCACGACGATCGTCGTCTATTCGGCGTTCCAAGAGGTCGATCCGAACTATTTGAAAGTATTGCGGACGTTCGGCGCCACCCGCTGCCAATGCTTTAAAGAGGCGGTGCTGCCGGCATCGTTCCCAACGATCATTTCGACGTTGAAAGTGAATGTCGGCCTCGCTTGGGTCGGCGTCATCACCGGCGAGTTTCTCGTCTCGAAACAAGGGCTCGGGTATTTGATCATTTACGGCTTCCAAGTGTTCAACTTCACGCTCGTCTTGATGAGCCTGCTCATTGTCGCCTTGCTGTCGACCGTGATGTATCAGCTTGTCGCCTTGATCGAGAAAAAATGGGGAAGCCGCCGCTAGCGAGACGCCCTCCGAATGTTGACGGGCGTCTCATTTCATTGGCGCCGCCCGGATGAGCCGGCATCCGCCGCTTTTTTGAAAAACACCTTTGGGAGCCGTGAAGTCGAATGTTTTTCCATGTATTCAGCCCTTTTGGGAAACCATCGTTTGAGAGCCGTCGCTGATCTGCGCTCCCCCTTTTCAATCGATCAGCCCGCGCTGTTTCAATTCAGCAAGCGAGAGCGAAAGGACATCGTCTTTCATGATGTAGCTGAACCGATGGTCGGCGCGGATGTCATCCGGCAGCGCCTCAAGCAGCACCGGGCCGTTCGTCTCCTCATACGACTCCCGCTCGATGAGCGCAGCGATGTCGGCAAAATAAATGTTTTTCACGATATCCGGCTCCACTTCATATTGACCGATATATTCGAGCAGGCGGATGACGCCCCCTGTTTCTTCCATCACTTCGCGGGCCGCGGCTTCCTCCGCTGTTTCCCCGCTTTCCACCTTGCCGCCGGGAAACTCAAGGCCGCGGCGCGGATGATCCGTCAACAGCCATCGCCCGCCATAACGGCAAATGACCCATACATGCCCGGGGGAGGTGGAAAACGGGTGGTCCGCAAAAGCCAGCCGAACGCGATGTCCGTAGTAATCGCGAAATTCATGCATCGGACTCCCCCCTTTCCTCTCCCCATTATACAGAAAAACGCCGCTCGACTCGCGGCGTTTACTCTTCTTTTTCGTCAGGAAGGATGCCGAGCGAGCGGATGTGCGCCTTTGCTTCCTCGTTGCCAAGGCGATAAATCATTTCATAAATTTTCGTCAGCGTCCGGTCGTAAGCGTCATTTTCCCGATCATAATGGTATTGGATGTATGGCACATGGGCGCGCCAAAACGCCTGCCAGTCGGTCGAATAGTTTTGGTCGAAATACTCGCGCAGCTGGGCGATTTCCCGGTCAGTCGCTTGAATCTCAAAATCCCAAGGCGATGCCGTCTTCAGCTGCGAGATTTCCCCGGTTGCCATCGAGACGTAATACGTCTTTTTTCGTTCGTCTGCCACCTTCGTCCACTCCTTTTGCTCTTTTTGCTTAGTGTGGGGCAATCCGGGAAAAATATGCTTATTTTATTTCATCTTTCAACAGCTCGATCGCCTTGCGGAGCAAGGACGGAATCGGGACGCCCGCTCGGCCGGCGTTTTCGACGATGGAGATAAACTCATTGGTGATATAGAAAAAAACGATCGCATCGCGGATTAAATGCATGTTCCATCCAATGGCCAAATCGACGAGATGCGACGCCGCCACGAGAACGAAAATCAACAATTTGCGGATGATGCCGCGAAAGCCGACCTGGCTTGACAGCTTGCCTTCGACCGCGCTGGCGGCAATGCCAGTGAGGTAGTCGACAATGACCAAAGCAAGCAAAATGACGACAAATGAGTCCACGCTGCCGACAAACAGCGACAGAAACGAACCGAACAGCGACACGGCAACCATCGGGATCGGCTTGTTCACGCTCCCCCCTCCTTGAACATAGGATACGCGTAACTATCGTATGCCCGTGGGAGGGCGTGTGATGCGGCGCATTCCCTAAAAAATCGCCCTTTTTCGACAAAGAAAAAGGCCGCCCCCAACTGTCGAGGACAGCCTTTCTCTTTGCCGTCAATCGGCCGGGAAGCATTCCGCTTTCAAGGCGATGGATCAAGCTTGGTCAACGCCCTAGGAACGATTTCAGCATCCAGACGTGTTTTTCCAAGCTGCGATGAATGCCAAGGAGCATGTCGCCCGTCGTTTCATCGCCAACTTCATCCGCCAGCTTCATGCCTTCTTTCAATTCGCCGATCATCGTTTCAAAGTCGCCGACAATCGCGGCGACCATTTGTTCCGCCGTTTCCGTTCCGGTCGCTTCTTTGACGGACGCCTGCTCAAGGCAGTCTTTCATCGTCGCCACCGGCTTGCCGCCGAGCGCCAACAGCCGCTCAGCGAGGGCATCAATATGAACGGCCGCTTCATTGTACAGCTGCTCAAACTTCTCGTGCAGCGTGAAAAATTGCGGACCGGTGACATACCAATGGTAGTTGTGCAATTTCACGTACAAAACGGTCCAGTTGGCGATTTGTTTGTTGACGAGATCGATCAGTCGGTTTGTCATCGTCTCACTCCTCCCTCATGGTTCTTGTACCCAGCCTGCTTGTTGATGAAACATGGGAAACCTGCCGATGGATAGCTTCCCCCATTTTGCCGGAAATATGAACGCCCGGCCTGCGGGATATGGTATAATGAAAAGAAAAAAGGCGGGCATAGTTATGTACTGGACATTAATTATTTGCCTCATTATTGCCGCCGCCGTTCTCGCTTTAGCGGTCGCGACGACTTCGAAAGCGTACGCGCACAAGCATACGGTCGATCCGCTCCCGGAAGAGCGCGGCAGCGAACAACAAGCCGGCCCGAATCAGCCGCAGTAGAGCGGCCCTGGGCCGGCTTGTTCATCAGCCAAACACCTTTTTCAACTCTTGTTTCTCTTGCGAAAGCCAAAAACGCATAAGCTTTTTGGCCGCCTCCAAGTCGTGCAGCTTCGCCTGGCCGCATTGCCGCTCGGTTGCCGCCGGCACTTCGGTTGCGGTCAGCGCCTCCTTCATCGCTTCTTCGAGCAGATCGATGATCTCATCAACGGTCGGCGAACCGCTCACCACAAGGTAAAACCCAGTCTGGCAGCCCATCGGCGAGATGTCGATAATGTCGAAATGATCATATTTCGCCGCATGTTGGCGCAGCGTATACGCCAACAAATGTTCGAGCGTATGAATGGCGGCGGGGTCCATCGCTTCTTTGTTCGGCTGGCAAAAGCGAATGTCAAACTTATTGACGACGCCGTCGCTGCCGACTTGGTGGACGCCGCAATGCCGCACATACGGCGCTTTGACCGCGCAATGGTCCAGCTCAAAGCTTTCCACCGGTGAAGGCATGTGAATCACTCCTAGCCATTTGTTCTCGTTTTTATCATAACCAAAACGGCGCCTGTCCCGCACCTTTTTTGCCTGCAGCGCCGTTGCCTCCCCGCCGCCCGGAACGAAGCTGCCCGTCTTTTCTTGAATCGCGGAAGCCATTGTTCTATTCTAAAGATAGACACAGAAAGGGATGGTTTCAAATGGCCAAACTGCTCATCGTGCTCATCCGCGTTTACCAGCGGTTTCTCTCTCCGCTCAAACCGCCGACATGCCGCTTTTATCCGACTTGCTCGAACTATGGCATCGAAGCGATCCGGCGGTTTGGCGCCATAAAAGGGGGATGGCTGACGATCAAGCGGATTTTGAAATGCCACCCGTTTCACCCGGGCGGGTTTGACCCTGTCCCTGAACCGATCCAACATCTGAAAAGAAAAAATAACTAAAAAACTCTTGCCTTGGGCTTTATTTTTTTGTATGATGGATCGTGTTAAATCGTAATGATTACTATTTTCAAAATGGAGGGGCTATAGATGAACAAAATTCCTGTCACGGTATTAAGCGGTTATTTAGGATCAGGGAAAACGACCTTGCTTCATCATATCTTGCACAATCGGGAAGGAAAAAAAATCGCCGTCATTGTCAACGATATGAGCGAAATCAATATGGATGCCGAACTCATTCGGCAAAACGGCTTTTTCCGCACCGAAGAAAAGCTCATCCAAATTCAAAATGGCTGTATTTGCTGCACCTTGCGGGAGGATTTAATCAAAGCGGTCGATCAGCTCGTCGAAAACGGGGAGATCGACTATATTGTCATTGAATCTTCCGGAATTAGCGAGCCGATTCCCGTCGCTCAAACCTTTACTTATTTAGACGAAGAACTGGGAATTGACCTGTCGAAAAAATGCCGCTTAGACACCATGGTGACGGTTGTGGACGCCAACCGTTTTTGGACGGATTTTTCCTCGGGCGAAACCTTGCTTGACCGCCAACAGGCCGTCGATGAAACGGACAGCCGCGAAATTGCGGATTTGCTCATTGAACAAATCGAATTCGCCAATGTCATTATCGTCAATAAAATCGATCTTGTATCGGCGGAGGAAGCGCAAAAATTACAAACCGTGCTTCAAAAGCTGAATCCGGAAGCCGTCATCATCCCGGCAACTTTCGGCCAAGTGCCGCTCGATTCCATTTTAAACACCCACTTATTTGATTTTGAAAAAGCGAGCCAATCAGCCGGCTGGATCAAAGAGCTGAATGAAGAGCACACACCCGAGACTGAACAATACGGCATCTCTTCCTTTGTTTATCGAAGAAAGCGGCCGTTTCATCCGGAACGTTTGATGAATTGGCTTGAACATTGGCCAACAGAAGTGGTGCGCGCCAAAGGCTTTCTTTGGCTTGCCTCTTGGAATGACATGTGCGTTCTTCTATCACAAGCAGGGACATCGATCTCCATCCAAGCAGCGGGACGATGGATGGCTTCCTATCCAGAAGAGGACATCAAACAGCTGTTGCAAGAAGAGGAAACATGGCGGGAAAAGTGGGATGACACCTACGGCGACCGCTTGACCGAACTCGTGTTGATTGGCATCAAGATGAACGCGGATGACATCGAACGCTCGCTGGACCAATGCTTGCTGACCGATGAAGAGATGAAGGAAGATTGGACGCTGTTCCCCAATCCATTCCCTTCATTGATTCCTTCGGCCTAAGCGGTGATCGATCATTTTCAAATCGTAATGATTACGATATAATAAAAGCGAACATAGTTTTCAAGAAAGGAGTTCAACATGAGAGCAACGTCCATCATTTTGTCTTTCCTCTTGGCGACGAGCGCCTTGCTATATGGCTGTCAATCGAAGCCAGAGGCAAAAGAGACCCAAACATCGAAAGATCAGTTAATCATTTATACAACCGTCTATCCGCTTGAAGACTTTACGAAAAAAATCGGCGGCGACGCCGTGAACGTCAAAAGCGTTTACCCACCGGGAGTGGAAGCCCATACGTTCGAACCGACAACCAAAACGGTGCAGCAGATTGCCGATGCGGATGCCTTCATTTACATCGGCCACGGGATGGAACCGTTCGCCGAAAAACTGAGGGAAACATTAAAAAATGAACATGTCCAATTTCTCGTTGCAACAAACGGCATCGAACTGCTTGAATCGAACCATGAAGAGGAGCATGCGCATGGGGAAGGGCACAAAGACGAACAGGGAGAAGGACATGAGGAAGAACATGGTCATGAACACGGAGACCACGATCCCCATGTATGGCTTGACCCGATCCGCTCCATTGCGATCGCCGAGAACATTCGCGATTTGCTGATTGAACTGAAACCTGAAAAAAAAGACCTGTTTATGCAAAACTTTGAAACGTTAAAGATAAAACTCGAGCGCCTTGACGGGCAATTTCGTTCCACCATCGAGAAAGCTCCCAGAAAAGAGATACTCGTTTCCCATCAAGCCTACGGATATTGGGAAGACCGCTACGGAATCAAACAGCTGAGCGTTTCCGGGCTTTCTCCGAGCAACGAACCATCACAAAAAGAGCTGGCTCAGCTCATCGAAACGGCGAAACAGCATCACATCCGCTATGTCATTTTCGAACAAAATGTCCATCCCAAAACGGCGGAAGTGATTCAGAACGAAATCGGCGCCAAGCCGCTCCGTCTGCATAACTTGGAATCGCTGACCGATGAAGATCGAAAAGCCGACAAAGATTACTTTGCTCTTATGACTGAAAATCTCCGCGTGCTGCAAAAAGCACTGCATTGAAAGACAGCCGCCTGCCTCTTTTGATCGGGGCAGGCGGTTTCTTTTCCCTTCCACACCACCTTTCCCCAAAATAAGGAAAAGGCGCCCAAACACGCATGGGGCGCCTTTCTTTATGCCTGTGTCGCTGAACGAAACCCTCTCATTTTCCTATCACGATTTATTGCAGCGAGCGGACATAGGCGGCGATCGCCGCGATTTCTCCCGGCGTCAACGTTTGCACTTCTTTCGTCCGATGGCGCCGGATCGCTTCCTCGATCGTTTTCGCGCTGCCGTCGTGCAAATACGGGGCTGTCGCCCATACGCCGCGCAACGTCGGCGCATCCCACTGCTTTGGCGTCCGCGGGTTGGCAAAATGGGCGCGGGCGTCGCCTTTGGAGGGGCGGTCCTTCGGGTTGGCCGTGCCGATATCGTGCAAGTAGGCGGTATTGGCGGTCGTCAATTTTCCATCCGGCCCGACCGCTTTGACGCTGTCGGTGAAATACTCGCCCCCATGGCAGCTTAAGCAATTCCCTTTCCCGTTAAACAGCCGCTCCCCTTCCTTCGCCTCCGCCGTCAAGCTGCCGTCAGCGTTTCGGTACGGGCTTTTCGGCACGGGGAAGGAGCGTGGGTCGTTCAAGTAGGCGAACAGCGCATCATACATATGCTGCACTTTTGGCGGCAGCGGCTTGGACGGGTCAATCGTCGTCATGCCGCCCATCTCGCCTTGCACGGTATGAATGTAGTCGGTGAAATCGTCGCGCGAGCCGTCCCACATAAACAGCCCGGTTTTTGTCGCCAAAATGTTGCTCGGCACGTTGCGCGGCCCTTTCGCCGTCATGAGCGTCAAGCCATTGATGTCGCCGTCGCTATGGCACGAAGCGCAGCTCATCCAGTTGTTCCCCGTGATGTTGATGGCAAACTCGTCGCTGTTGGCGCTG
Source organism: Geobacillus jurassicus NBRC 107829 (assembly GCF_001544315.1). Classification (GTDB taxonomy): domain Bacteria; phylum Bacillota; class Bacilli; order Bacillales; family Anoxybacillaceae; genus Geobacillus; species Geobacillus jurassicus. The sequence goes on along the minus strand of NZ_BCQG01000016.1, from coordinate 31,772 downwards.
TAAAAGATCGTTTTTCCTTCGCGCACGAGCGGGGAGAGCGAATCTTTCGCAATGAGGCGGATCGTGCCGTTCTCCTGCTTCGCTTTCGCATACGGGCTTTTCCCGCCGGTGTCGATCACGGCGAGGTCATGGCTCATGGCGTTGTGGACGTAAAGCGTTTTGCCATCCGGCGAAATCGCGATGCCGCGCGGGTTGTTCCCGCGAATGCGGCGCAAAATTTGCGTCGCCTTGCCGCCGCGGCGCAAGTCAAAGACGACGAGGTCCTCGCTTCCGGACATAACCGCGTACGCTTTGCCGCCGTCCGGGGAAAACGCCACATCGTACGGATTCGAGACGATGATCGTCTCGTTATGGACATCGGTGACATTGATCGCGGCAAACAGCTCTTTCCGCTCGTCGATCCGCTCCGCCTCTTTCGTTGTGTCGAGGACGGAAATGGCCGGAAATACCGTTTCCTCAAACTGGATCGGCGTATCGACGTTCGTCAATAAGTGCGGAATGTACGCCTTCTTTCCGTCTGGAGCAATGACAATTTGCTCGAGCGTATTCGGGATGCCTTGGCTTTTTTTCCGGTCCGGTTTGTCCGGCGACGGAGCAAGGGCGATTTCCTTGACCGCCCGCCGCTTCTCTGTGTCAATCACCGTCACTTTGGCCGCCAAATATTGCGTCACGTACAGCTTCTTGCCATCGGCGGTCAGCGCCAATGCCCGCGGCCGATCGCCCGCCTTGATGTCTTTGAGCCGTTTTCCGCTCTCAGCGTCAAACACCGAGACCGTGCCCGAGCGGTAGTTGGCGACATACACTTCCGCCCCGTTTGGGCTTGTGACGATGCCAAACGGCTCGATTCCAGTTTCCCAACGGTCGACGACTTTCCGCTTGTCAAGCGACACGACGTCCACTTCATCATCGTGCATGCAGGAAACATACAGCGTCCGTCCATCCGGGCTGAGCGCCAGCTGGCGCGGTTCGCGGCCGACGGGAATTTCTGCTTCCGTTTTCTTCGTTTTCGTGTTGACGATCGTCACCGTATCGACGTCAATGTTGGCGGTGTAGACATAGCGCCCGTCGGCGCTGATGGCGATGTTGTCGCCGTGCGCCGGGGCGTGTCTGACCACTTTCGGCCGCTCCTGCCATGCCCTTTCGTCTTGACAGCCGGCCAACAGCGTGGCGATCGCCACGGCGTACCACCATTTTCGCATATCAATTCCCCCGTTTTTTTCACGAAAATGATAACCATCCTCAATTTTACAAAGAAAAACGGCGAATCTCAATCGTATTCGCCGCTTTCTTTTGGTTATTTGTTGCTGGATCCAACGTTGACCTTGACCGTCCGCAGCACCGGCGCGACGCCGTACGGGCCGCCGGCCGCCTGCACTTGCGGCACATGGTCGCGGTCGTTGTTGCCCAATTTTTTTCCTTTCATGTAGACGTCGCCCGTATCCCAAAACTCGCTCGCCTGCATCCCTTCTGGAAGCGTCGGCCCGTCGATGATCCGGTCGTAAAAATCGACGTAGCGGGAAATGATCGTTTCGCGTTCAAGGGCTTTCGCCGTCTCGTCCGCTTGGTCGTTGTTCAAGTTTTGCAACGCAATGCGGAATACCCCCGACAAAGCGCCGGCAAGCCATGGCGTGTACTCGTCCTGCTGCGTTCCTGTGTGGTACACGTGCCATTTTTCATCCCAAAAATGGCGGTCCATCGCCTCATACACGCGGCGCGCTGCATCGCGGTATGCCTCGTCTTTCGTCGCCAAAAACGCCGCGGTCAGCCCGCGGATCGCACCGAGCTGGGCGAGCAGCGTCGGCTCGTCTTGGTCCGGCCCTTGGCCGATCGTGTAGCCGTTGGCGACAAGCCCGTCTTTTCGCATCAAGTTTTTCAAGATAAAGTCCGCTTGCCGGCGGATGAGCTCGAGCGCCCGCTTTCCTTCCGGCGTGCCAAGTCCTTTGGCGCTCTCGCCGCTCGCATAGCCGACCGGCATTCCATCGATGGCGCGCGCAAAAATGCGGAGCGCTTCCATCGTGTAGCCAGCTTGGAACGCATCGACCCGGTTTCCTTGCGTTTGGCCGTCATGTTCGGTCACAAACGCGCCCACTTTTTCGTTGAAATGCATCGCATCGATGTTGCGGAACACTTGCAGCAACACGTCGCGGTTGACGGAATACGGGTCGTCGGCAGCGCGGTCGTTGGACGGATCGGCGTCCACATTTTCCTTTGCCGCTTTCGGGAACGGGTTTCCGTCAAACACGGCCAAAAACGCCGGGTTTTGGTTTTGGTTTTCCGGACGTTGGTCGGTCATGCCGAAAAACTCGGCCGCCGGCCAAAGCATGAGCCATTGGTCCTCAAGCAAACTGCGGGGATCTTTGACGACCAGCTTCGCCGCATCCGGCGCCAGCTCGCTTCCCCCTTCGGCCACTTCCACCGCGTGCGGCAAATAAACGAAGCCGCCGCTCGGGTTGTAGCGGCTGCCCGATGCTTTCGTCAACGCATGCCGCTTGGCGTCATAAAACAAATGATCGCGGATGAACGCGAGCTTGTTCCACATTTGCTCGGTCAAAATCATCCCTTGCATCCCGTCGGCGGAGCTGACGCCAAGAGCGATTTTCCCGCTTTGGTCGTCGCTTGGCGTTTTCGCTTCGATCTCTTCATCGCTGTCTTTTTGATGGAAATTGCCCAAAAAGTCGCCGGCCCAAAGCGCCTGCTTCAAAAAGACGCAGCCGTATGCCGATGGCGTGAGCACTTTGTCCATTTTCCCCCGATTCCAGCGAAGCGATTGGAAATCGACTTGATAGACCGGCACGTATGTCCCATCGTCATTTTCAGCGTACACGTCTGTGTCAACTTTTTGCGCATAATGCGGATCACCGCCGGCGTACTCGATGAAGGTCGGAAACATGTTGCGGAAAATTTCGTCGCGCGGATAGCCGACGCTGTCCGCAAGCTCATAAAAACGATCGGCGAGCGCCTGATCGACTGGCTTATGCAGCTGTTCGGCCCGCTGTTTGGCGATCGGGCCGTGAATGAGATGAAGGCCGAGCCCTGACTTTTCCGTCACTTCGTACATCGCTTCTTCGGAATACTCGTATGACTCGATGCCGGCCGTATAGTCAAATTTGGTCGGTTGATCCGGCTTTCTCGCGTCAAGGGTGTCCAAATCAAGCCCGAGCCCTTCCGCCAGCGGCTCGCCGGACAGTTCAAACTCGGAATAGGCAAACATATTGCCGGCCGTATCAAAATGATCGTCTGCCACCGGCACATGCAGCCGCGGCGCTTCCGATGAGCGTTTGTTCTCTTTCTCCCCGACGGCGGAACAGCCGGACGCCAAAAGCAGCGACGCCGCCGCCGAAGTGGCCATCACTTTCCAAGGTATGCGTTTCATTGCTTGCTCCTCCACCCAAAAAATAACGATTTTCATTCTCACTACACTCATTATACGCCGCCTATGCCCTTCGTTCAAGCAGGAATCCACTCAATGCAGCGGCCTCCCGTCCATAAAAAACAACATTCCAGTTCGTTCGGACAACGTCCGATTGCTTTGCGGCATAAGGACGGCGCCGTTTCTTTGCAGCGCCGAATCGCTTCCTCTTCCTCACACCATAGCAGCACACGAACCCGGTCGCGGTAAACGATGTACAACTCCCGGTCCGCTTCTTCGCCACATCCGCCGTCCGAAAGCAGCAGCGGTTTGCACGCCGCCTCTTCCATCGAACCGAAAAACTGCAGTAAATGATCCGTCACCTTGGCCAACACAAGGCCGTAATGCAGCGGCGTCGGAAACATTGACAAAGGAAGGAGCGAACGATGCATGTCAATCAGCCGCAGCAAGCAAAGCGGCGACCGGAGCGAAGGAGCAGTTTCACAATACGCTTGAATGACGCGGCGAAGAAACCGGCGCAACGCATACGGCCAGACGTCCGACGTCTCGTGATGGATCGGCATCACGGCTCGCCTCCTTTGTTCACGCATGTTTTTCCAGCTGCTCCAATACGGCGTGAATCGAGCTCCATGACCGTTTCGCAAAATAAATGGGCTTGTCTTTGCTTTTCGCCTTCTCTTTCACTTTCTTCGCCAAATTATGGTTCACGTAATCGATCATGACCAATATGGCGTCGACATGCTCCGGAATGTCGCGTTTCACCATATTCACTTTCCGTCCGTTAAGATGAATGATTTCCCGGAATCCGGAACGCTCCAATTTATCGGTAATATGGCCTAAATGATCGGCTCCGACAACAAGCAGAGATGCCATCACGAAAGCCTCCTTTGCTCGCTTCTTTCTTTTTATTTTAATTGAGAATGATTTTCTATGTCAATTAAAATGATACATATTTTCACTTCTACTTTTCCGTTCCTCCGCTCATAAATTCCTTTGCGTGTACCAAACTATAGGTGCGGGCGATTTCATCACGACAAGGGGGATGACCATGGCGAAAGACGTTCTTTGCGAAGTTCGCAACTGCCGTTATTGGGCGGAAGGAAATCGTTGCAGCGCTGAAGCCATTTACGTGGTCAGCCATGCAGGGAAAATGGCGTCCGATTCCACAGAAACAGACTGCAAAACGTTTGTTCCGGCCCATGAAGCATAATGCGAGACCAACGAGGCGCTGCCCGGCCGACCGGGCGGCGCTTGCATCGTTCGAGGGGGATGACGATGGACAAACGCGCCAGCCTCATTCAAGCGCTGCAAACGGAAATGAAGCGGGCCGCTTTAGGAACATACCCGGCTTGCATCGACTCCTTCGCCCGTTTGTGGGATTATGAGTTCGGTTCGTTTGATCAGCTCCCACCTGAGATTGAACGGCTCGTCGCCCATCGGGCCGCTGAACTCGGGTGGATGGATGACGTTTGATGGCAATCCGCTCCGGAACAAACGCCATATTGAGCGAGAAACGAAGTTTGATGACAGCCCACCCATTAGAGGACAGGTGCCGCGGCGGCTGAACTCGGGTGGATGGACGAGGTTTGGCCGCAGCGGCAAAAAGGCAGGAACCCCGACTAGGTGAGGCTCCTGCCTTTTCCGCTTTCGGAACGGTCGTTTTCAGCGCTGTCAAAACATTTGTTCCGTTTTTGGAATGAGCCTTTTCAGTTCGCGGCGCAGCAGTTTTTGCGCGGCGTTGCGCGGCAGTTCGTCGACGAAGTAAATGCGGGCCGGCACTTTATATTTCGCCAGCCGTTCGCGGCAAAACGCGCGCAGCGCCGCTTCATCCGCCGCCGCTCCGCGTTTCAGGCGGACGAACGCATACGGCACTTGCCCCCACGTTTCATCCTCGACGCCGGTCACCCCGGCTTCTTCCACATCGGGATGCGACAGCAGCACCGCCTCCACCTCAGCTGGGTAGACGTTTTCACCGCCGGAAATGATGAGGTCGGAACGGCGGTCAAGGACATACAAAAATCCGTCTTCATCGACATAGCCAATGTCCCCCGTATAGAACCAGCCGTCGCGGATCGCTTGCGCCGTCGCTTCCGGGCGATGCAAGTATCCTTTGGCGACATTCGGCCCTTTGACGACAATTTCTCCCGCTTCATGCGGCCGCGCCGGTTGGCCGTCTTTGATGATGCAAAGCTCCGCCGGAAAGAGCGGCTTGCCGGCCGAACCGAGCTTCGTCAAGCTGTATTCCGGCGCCAGCGTCACGATTTGCGATGCCGTTTCCGTCATCCCGTACGTTTGGTACACCGGGATGCCTTTTTCTTTGCACGCCTCAAGCAACGGGCGCGGCGCCGGCCCGCCGCCAAGCAGCATGCAGCGGAACGTATCAGGGTAGCGCGCCTCCCCAAGCTCCGATACCATCCGCTGGAGCATGGCGGCCACGACCGACATGATCGTCACGTCGCCGCGCATGATCCATTCATTCGCCTCCTTCGGGTCAAACGAGGCTTGCAGCCGCATCGGCATGCCGTAAATGACGCTGCGCATGGCGATCGACAGGCCGCTGATGTGAAACAGCGGCACAGCGGCCAGCCAGCAGTCGCGCTCATGCAAGCCTAAATTGAGCGCCGAGCCGACAGCGCTCCACCAATGGTTTCCATACGTTTGCAAGACGCCTTTCGGAGTGCCGGTCGTCCCGGACGTATACATGATCGTGGCGGTTTCCTCCAAATCGCACGTTTCTTTTAATGAAACGTCCGCCTCCGGAAGCGCGGCCAGGGCGCCTACAGTCAGAACACGGCCATCACCGGCAAGGCGTCCGGCCAACTCCTCATCGGCAATAACAAGACGCGCTCCGCTGTCATCGAGCTGCCAGCCGAGCTCATAGGAAGTGAGGCGCACGTTTTGCAGCAAGACGCGGGCGCCAAGAAAAAACAACGCATGGACCATCTCGATCATTTCGATGCGATTTTTCATCAGCAGGGCGACAATGTCCCCTTCCTTGACGCCCGCCCGAGCGAGGCGCCTCGCCCAGGCCGCGGCCGCTTCATAGAGCTCAGCAAACGTCTTTGCCTGCTTGCCGTCGCTTACAGCAATCCGCTCCGGGGTTAAAAACGCCCGTTGCTTCAGCCAGTTTGGCATCGTCGTCATCCGGTGTCCCTCCGTTCGTTCCTTTTCCCGCCCGCGGTCAACGTGGGAATGTCCGTTCCGTTGCTGAAGCGGGGCGAGTTGCCTCATGGACAAGCCCCATCGACAGCCCCTTTTCTATCCGCAACACAGGAATAGAAACGGCTGCCCATGGCGTGCACAAGTTTGTTGAGCCGTAGTTCCTGTGAAATCACCAGCTCTCTAGACCGGAAAGCCCTTTCACAGAAAAAGCAGCTTGACGCGCCATCAAGCTGCTTTTTCGTTCTCATCACGGAAAGCGCGGGAATTGGCCGAAGTCCGGCTTCCGTTTTTCTTTGAACGCCCGCATTCCTTCCTTCGCCTCTTCGGTCGTGTAGAAGAGAAGCGTCGCGTCGCCGGCGAGCTGTTGGATGCCAGCCAAGCCGTCGGAATCGGCGTTGAACGCCGCTTTTAAGAAGCGAATGGCCGTCGGGCTTTTTTCCAAAATTTCTTGCGCCCATTTGACCGTTTCTTCTTCGAGCTGCTCAAGCGGCACGACTTTGTTGACAAGCCCCATCTCGAGCGCTTCCTGCGCCGTGTACTGACGGCATAAATACCAAATTTCCCGCGCCTTTTTATGACCGACGATGCGCGCCAAATAGCCGGCGCCATAGCCGCCGTCAAAGCTGCCGACTTTTGGTCCGGTTTGGCCGAAGATGGCGTTGTCCGCCGCGATCGTCAAATCGCACACGACATGAAGCACATGTCCGCCGCCGATGGCGTAGCCGGCGACCATTGCGATGACCGGCTTCGGAATGACGCGGATGAGCCGCTGCAAATCAAGCACATTGAGGCGCGGAATTTCATCCTCGCCGACATAGCCGCCATGGCCGCGCACTTTTTGGTCCCCGCCCGAGCAAAACGCCTTGCCGCCAGCGCCGGTCAAAATGATGACGCCGATGTTCGAATCATCGCGAGCTTTCGTAAACGCATCGATCATTTCGTTCACCGTTTTCGGCCGAAACGCGTTATGTACTTCCGGACGGTTGATCGTAATTTTGGCGATGCCGTTGTACGTTTCGTAAATAATGTCCTCATAGTCGTACTGCTTCACCCACTCAAACGGCATTTATACTTCCCCCTTTGTCATGAATTCACTTACTATTTTAGCAAAAATGCCGGGCTGTTCCACGTGAATTGCATGTCCGGCTTCCTTCACGCAGACAAGTTCACTGTTTGGCAAACGCTCGTGCATTTGGGCGGCAATGCGGCAAAACTTCTCATCGCGCTCCCCGCAAACAAGCAGCACAGGCATGGCAAGTTCACCAAGCCGCTCCCAAAACGACGGTTGCACGCCGGTCCCCATCCCGCGCAAACTGTTGGCAAGCCCCGTTGCCGTATGGCGGAGCCGCTCGCGGCGAATCGCCGCCCGCGTCGGCTCCGGAAGCGCCTGCTGAGTGGCAAAAAGCGGAAGCTTCTCCCAATCATCGACGAAAGAACGGACGCCTTCCGTTTCGATCTTTCGCGCCAACACCTCATCCGCTTCCCGCCGCGCGCGCCGCTCTTCCTCCGTCTTCAACCCAGGCGAGCTGCTCTCAAGCAGTAAACGGCGGACGCGGTGCGGATGCAAAACGGCAAAGGCCAAAGCGAGCCGGCCGCCCATCGAGTAGCCGAGCACGTTCGCTTGTTCGACGCCCCATTCGTCAAGGAGCGCCGCCAAGTCGGTCGCCGCGTGTTCGATCCGGTACCGCTCGGCGTTCTTTGGCGCCTCGGTCCGCCCATGACCTAACAAGTCGACGGCCATCATGCGGAAGTCCGGCCAAAACGGGACGAACGGCCTCCACGTGTCCGCGCTGCCGGTAAACCCGTGAAGCAAAAGCAACGGCTCTCCTTCTCCGTATTGTTCCACATGATAACGAACCCCATTCACCATCACGCTCATGCCATTCCTCTTCGTTCGAGAAATTTCTCAATTTCCCGGGCAACCTCATTCCACAACAATCGATGCATTCGGACATTTTCCGCGCGCGACGTGCGCACTTCAATGACATGAAGCCCGCCTGATGACAGCGATTCTGCCACATAGCGGCGGAACTCCGCCCAGCTATGCGGCACCGTATGGCGGCCGCCGTACATCTCGACGGCATGGGCGAACGACAAATCAGTCGGCGTGCCAAACAGCGTTTCAAACGGCCCTTTATGGCGCGCCTGCGGCAAAAAGGAGAAAATGCCGCCGCCGTTGTTGTTCAACAAAACAATGGTGGCCGACAACGAGTGCAGTTTCGCCGCCAACAAGCCGTTTAAATCGTGGTAAAATGACAAATCGCCGATCACAAGCACAAGCGGCTGCGCGGCAAGGCTCGCACCCAAGGCGCTTGAAACGACCCCGTCAATGCCGTTGGCGCCGCGGTTGGCTAGAACGCGAAGCGGCTTGTCCGTCGAAAAGAAAAACGTGTCCGCATCGCGAATCGGCATGCTGTTGCCGACAAACAGCGCCGCTCCAGCCGGAAGCAAGTCAGCCAGCTCGATGAACACTTTCCCTTCAAACCACTCTTCTTCCGGCAGATGCCGCTTGAGCGTTGAGCGGGCGATCGTGTTCATCTCCCGCCATGCCGCCGACCAAGCGCTTTCGCTTTCCTTCGGTGCAGCGATTTCAAGAAGCTGGCGACAAAGAAGAGACTCATCGCTGTGGACGAAGCAATCCGCCGACAAGGTCGGGTCGCGCCATCCGCCCTCATCAACGACGATTTGACGGATCGCGCGATGGCGCTTCAGCCATAAAAAGAGCGGTTTCGACACCGGCATGGCGCCGAACCGAAGCACCACATCCGGAACAAGCTTGGAAGCGATCCCTTCCTCTTTTAAAATGGCGTCATAGCTGTCAATGACATACGTTTTATCATGCGAGCCGGCGCGCAGCTGGGAAAGCGGATCGGCGAGGATCGGAAAATCAAGCGCCCGCGCCAGCTCCGTCACGGCCTCGGCAAATCCGGGGCGATCGAGCGGCCCGCAGACGATCAAACCGCGTTCCGCCGCCGCCAGCTGCTCATACAGCGCCGATACGCTCTCTTGCGGCAGCGCTGGGCGGCCGTGCAACACTTGCGGCGTCCCTGACACCGCCTGCACCCGTTCCCAAACCGCCTCATCGATATTCGGGACGAGCGGCTCGCGAAACGGTGCGTTCACATGCACGGGCCCGGCCGGGGCGCCCGCTGCCGTTTCCACCGCTCTTGCCGCCATCGTCCGCGCGTAGCGCAGCATATCGTCCGCCTCTTCCGGCAGCGCCAAGTCAACAAACCACTTTGCGTAGCGGCCGTATAAGTGCAATTGATCAATCGCCTGCGGCGCCCCGACGTCGCGCAGTTCATGCGGACGGTCGGCCGTCAACACCACGAGCGGCACACGCGAATAGCACGCCTCGACAACCGCCGGCAAATAGTTGGCCGCCGCCGTTCCCGATGTGCACACTAACACGACCGGCCGCTGTTTCGCTTTCGCCAAGCCGAGGGCAAAAAACGCGGCGGATCGCTCGTCGATCTGCATATAAAGGCGAAGGCCGCTATGGCCCGCCATGGCCATCGCAAGCGGCGTCGAGCGCGAGCCGGGGCTGATGACCACTTCCGCCACCCCGGCTTGCGCCAACCCGTCGACCAACGCCGCCACATAAAAGGATAAGGCATCAGCCATCGTTCATCACTCCCAACGCCGATAACATCGGGGCCATTTTGACGTTCGTCTCCTCATATTCGCTGTTTGGGTCGGAATCGGCCACAATGCCGCAGCCGGCAAAAAGCACAGCTTCATTCCCGGCGAGCAAGGCCGAGCGAATGGCGACTGCCCACTCCCCGTCTCCCTCGCTGTCCACCCAGCCGATCGGCGCAGCGTACCATCCGCGGTCAAGCGGCTCGAGGGAGCGGATCACCTCAAGCGCCCGATCGCGCGGCGTTCCGCCGAGCGCAGGTGTCGGATGCATCATTTCCACCAAACGGAGCACCGATCGCTCTCGGCAGCCGCGGCCGACAACCGGGGTGCATAAATGTTGGATATGCGGCAGCTTGAGAAGCTGCGGCGCGGGCGGCATCTCGACCGTCTCGCAAACAGAAGAAAACAGGCGGCCGATCATTTGCACGACAAACTCGTGTTCCTCGCCGTTTTTTCGATCCGCCTGCAGCCAAGCGCCGAGTCGCTCATCTTCCTCCATGGCGGCCCCGCGGCGCACCGAACCAGCGAGACAAACGGACCGGCACGTCTCGCCCTCTTTTTGGACAAGCTGCTCAGGGGAGGCGCCAATAAAACAGCGGCCGTCTTGTTCAAAGGCAAAAAGGTAGGCAAACGGCTGCTGCTCGCGAAGCCGCATGAGCACGGCCGCGGCATCCACCGTCCCAGCGAACGCCAAGCGCCGAGCGCGGGCGAGCACCACCTTGTCCAACGCCCCCGCCCGAATCGAGGCGATCGCTTCACGAACAGCCGCCAGCCAGCGTTCTTTCTCCTCCTCCTTATCGGAAACAAGGCGCGGAAGCCGGGCGGGAACAGCCGCGCATTCATCCATCCGCTCAAGCAAGCGCCCGATTCGCCCCCATTCCCGCTCCCCCCTGTCCGTTGGCACGGTGACGGTCAATGTCGTTCGGCCATTTCTTACGGCAAGAAGCGCGGCCGGCGCCACGAGCTTCCCAGCCGGAAAACCGCGCCAAATGTCGGTGCGCGGCCGGTGCGGGTCAAACGAAAACCCGCCGAACAACAGCGGCGGCGCAGCGGCCTCGCCGTATGACTCAATCTCCTTTTCCCATCGACGGCGTCCTGATTCCACTTCATGAAACCGTCCGTCCGCCTTCTCCGTTTCGATCGCATAAGCGGAGCCGAGGCCGACCAGTATCGTGCCTCCGCTTCGATCCGACCAAAAAAACCGTTCGCGGAAGCCGCATGACGGCCCCAGCATAAAAAAAGAAACCGGATCAACGTCCTCCCACGGTTCCGTCCAGCTGACAAACGGCCGCGCCGCATTCACCGCCAATCTATGCAATTGTTGCTGCAAATGATGTCGAAATCCAATCGCCACGTTCCTCACGCTTTCTTTCGTAAAATTCCCCCTCCATCCCCCTTTCCATTATAATATAATAGGAAATCATTTATCTATCGGGAAGGGTTGACACGCCTCAAACGTTTTCCTACACTTGTTTTGGACGTAAATAGATGACATTTTCACGAAATATAAAGGGGAATGAATATGCAACCGTTAACACATATGGATCATCGCCCGCCGGCACGCCGCGACTGGCGCGTTTTTTGGCGGCTGACGCGTCCGCACACGCTGACGGCGGCGTTTGTGCCGGTGTGCGTCGGAACGGTGCTGGCGCTTGGCGAAACGTCAATCGATTGGCTCTTGTTTGCCGCTATGATGATTGCCTCTTTGTTGATTCAAGCGGCGACGAACATGTTCAATGAATACTATGATTATCAGCGCGGCCTCGATTCACCGGAATCGGTCGGCATCGGAGGAGCCATCGTCCGTGACGGCCTCAAACCGAAAACGGTGCTGGCGTTGGCGTTTGGCTGTTTTGGATTGGCCATGCTCATCGGGGTTTACATTTGCGCAGAAAGCAGCTGGTGGCTCGCTGTAGTGGGAACGATTTGCATGGCGGCCGGCTACTTTTACACCGGGGGGCCGGTTCCGATCGCCTATACGCCGTTTGGCGAACTGGCGGCTGGTTTTTTTATGGGCTTTGTCATCATTTTGATTTCGTTTTTCATCCAAACGGGCGATATCAGCGCCAATGCCGTCTTGACGGCCATTCCGGTCGCGATTTTAGTCGGCGCCATTTTGCTCGCCAATAATATTCGCGACCTAGACGGCGACCGCGAAAAAGGGAGAAAGACGCTCGCCATTTTAATCGGCCGCGATTGGGCCATCCGCCTGCTCGCCATGATGTTTGCCGCCGCCTTCCTCTGGATTGTGGCGCTCGTGGCGCTCCATATCGTTCCGCTTTGGACGCTGCTTGCTTTGTTAAGCGTCCCAAAAGCGATCGCAGCGGCGCGCGGATTCATCGGAAAAACGAAACCGGCTGAAATGATGCCGGCGATGAAAGCAACCGCCCAAACGAATACGCAGTTCGGCTTCTTGCTCTCCGTTGGCTTGCTCATTGCCCATTGGCTGTAACACGGTCGGAATGACCGTGTTTTTTTTTTGATTTTCGCCCATACTACACCATATAGACGCTATAAGGAAGGGGTTTCAACCGATGTTGACGAACGAACAGCTTGCCGCCTTCCGTTCGAGGCTCATCGAGATGAAACGGGAGATGGAAGACCGGCTGAAGCAAAACGGCCATTTCGGCATGATTCGCAGCCACGCCCACGACGCGGTCGGCGAGCTGGCGAGCTACGACAACCATCCCGCTGATGAGGCGACCGAACTGTACGAGCGGGAAAAAGATTTGGCTTTGGACGAGCATACGGAGCGCGAATTTCATGAAATTGAACGGGCGCTTCAAGCCATTGACGAAGGCACGTACGGAATATGCCGCGTGTGCGGCCGACCGATTCCATACGAGCGGCTTGAGGCGCTGCCGACAACGCTCTACTGCCGGGAGCACAGCCCAGACCAAACCGTGTCGCAAAAGCGGCCGCTTGAAGAAGGCGTGCTCATGCCTCCGTTTGGCAAATTCGATTTTGACAGCCGCGATGAGTCGGTCGCCTATGATGCGGAAGATGCGTGGCAGGAAGTGGCCCGTTACGGCACGTCCGACACGCCTTCAGATCTTGGCAAAAACGTCGATTCCTACAGCGAAACATACGCCGAATCGGAGGAGAACGTCGGATATGTTGAGGATTTGGAAAATTTCGCGGCCGTCGATTTGCATGGAAACGATCTTCAAGTGCACCCGACGCGGGAACATGAGCTGCTGGAAAACATATTGGATGACGAAGGCATCATGTCGAACATCGGCGATTTGCCGGCGTACGAAAAAGATCCGTATACATCGAAAGATACTCACCGCCGTTATGACGAAAGACCCTTCCAGCAAAGCTTCGGAGAAACAACTCCGTAAAAAAGGCCATCTGCAAGATGGTCTTTTTTTGAAACGAGTGGATGTCATTTTCCGTAGTATAGAGCAGAACGTCATAATAGATGGAGGCGAAACGATGAATGCACATGAGATCGACTACCGGCTGTACGGCGATGACATGCAGTTTGTCGAAATCGAGCTCGACCCATACGAAAGCGTGGTCGCTGAAGCGGGCGGGATGATGATGATGGATGACGGCATCGTCATGGAAACCGTATTTGGCGATGGCTCCTCATCCGGAAAAGGGCTTCTCAGCCGCCTTGTCGGCGCGGGGAAGCGGCTGCTGACGGGCGAAAGCTTGTTCATGACCGTGTTTACGAACCAAGGGAGCGGCAAGCGACGGGTCGCCTTCGCCGCCCCGTATCCGGGAAAGATCATTCCGGTCGACCTAAACGAATTCGGCGGAAAACTCATCTGCCAAAAAGACTCCTTTTTGTGTGCGGCAAAAGGCGTCTCTGTCAGCATCGAGTTTCAGCGCAAGCTCGGCGCCGGCTTTTTCGGCGGCGAAGGGTTTATTATGCAAAAGCTCGAAGGAGACGGACTCGCTTTTTTGCACGCCGGCGGAACGATCCACCGCCGCGACTTGCAGCCGGGGGAAAAGCTGCGCATCGACACCGGCTGCCTTGTCGCCATGACGAAAGACGTCGACTATGATATTGAATATGTCGGCAACATCAAAACCGCCTTTTTCGGCGGCGAAGGATTGTTTTTGGCAACCGTAACCGGCCCGGGAGCGGTGTGGGTGCAGTCGCTTCCGTTCAGCCGGCTCGCTGACCGCGTGCTCGCCGCCGCCCCGAGCGCCGGCGGACGATCGGTCGGCGAAGGCAGCATCCTCGGCGGCATCGGCGACTGGCTCGACGGCGACGACTAAACGAAAAAGGGCGCTCCGGCCAAACGGAACGCCCTTTTGCTTTTATGCCTCCTATCCTAAAAGTTGGTGATTGAATGGAAGAAACGCTCCAACAGGGGCTTTACTCAAATAGAGAAACAGCACAACAACGGTCCTTCTTCGCATTCACGGACAGGCGGCTTTGAAGAAATCACCGTTTTTCACCAGCCTTCTAAAGAGAAGCAGGCACCGGTCCATACATCAAACTTCTGTCTCGGACAAAACTCCTCCTCCCAACGCCTGACGAGAGGTCGAAAGAGAGAGAAATCATTTTATCCCTGCCTAATCGTTCTTCCCTGACGGCGAAATGCCCCAAATCTCAGCCGCGTATTCCGCGACGGTCCGATCGCTGGCAAAACGGCCGGAATGCGCGATGTTGATGGCGCTCATCCGCCACCAGCGCGCCGGGTCGCGGTAAGCGGCCTCAACCCGCTCGTGCGCCTCGGCGTAGGAGGCGAAGTCGCGCAGCACAAAATATTCGTCATTTTGCGCCAACAGCGAGTCGTAAATCGGTTCAAAGTAGTCGTCAACATCAGGGAGAAAGCCGTTGACGAGCTGATCGACGACTTGCTTGATCCGTTTGTCATGATGGTAGTACTCATGGGATCGATAGCCGCCGTGTTCGTAGTAGTTGAGCACTTCATCCGCCGTCAGCCCGAACAAAAACATGTTTTCCTCCCCGACGGCTTCGGCGATTTCCACATTCGCCCCGTCAAGCGTCCCGAGCGTAATGGCGCCGTTCATCATAAACTTCATGTTGCCCGTCCCAGACGCTTCTTTGCTGGCAGTTGAAATTTGCTCGCTCACGTCAGCGGCCGGAATGATTTCTTCCGCGAGCGATACGCGGTAATTTTCCAAAAAAATGACTTTCAGCTGCTCGTTCGTCCGTTTGTCGTTGTTCACCTGATCCGCCACCGAATGAATGAGCTTGATGATCCGCTTGGCGTAGTAATAGCCCGGCGACGCTTTCGCCCCGAAAATGAACGTGCGCGGGTGGAACGAAACATGCGGATCTTCTTTCATGCGGTTGTACAAATGCATAATGTGCAAGACGTTCAGCAGCTGCCGTTTATAGGCGTGCAACCGCTTCACTTGTACATCAAAAATGGACGATTCATCAACAAGAATGCCAGTTTTTTCGTAAATGCGGGCGGCGAGCTTCGCCTTCCGCTGCCGTTTGACTGCTGCCAGCGCCTGTTGGAACGCCGGGTCGGAAGCATAACGTTTTAAATCAATGAGCGCCTCGGGTTCATGGATCCAGCGGGGCCCGATCGTTTCCGTAATCAACGCCGACAGCTCGGGGTTGGCTTTCAACAGCCAGCGCCGGTGCGTCACTCCGTTCGTTTTATTGTTGAACTTGTGCGGCGCCCATTCGTAAAACAATCGCATCTCCCGCCGTTTCAAAATTTCCGTATGCAGTTTCGCCACTCCGTTGACACTGTAGCTGCCCACGATGGCCAAATGCGCCATTTTCACCATTCCGTGGGCGACGATGGCCATCTGTTCGATCCGCCCCCAGTCGCCGGGATAATGCTCCCACAGCTCGCGACAAAACCGTTCGTTAATTTCCTCGACGATCATATAAATGCGCGGCAACAGCGGCTGAAAGAGACGAATCGGCCATTTCTCCAACGCTTCCGCCAGCGTCGTATGGTTCGTGTAAGCGATCGTATGGGTCGTAATATGCCAAGCCTCTTCCCAGCTCATCCCTTCCTCATCGAGCAAAATGCGCATCAACTCTGGGATCGCCAGCACCGGGTGCGTATCGTTCACGTGAATGGCGACATACTCATGAAGGCGGTGCAAGCTTCCATGCTGGCGGCGATGGGCGCGAGTGATGCTGCCGAGGCTTGCGGCAACGAGAAAATATTGTTGCTTTAACCGCAACAGTTTGCCTTCGTCGTGCGTATCATCCGGATACAAAAATTCAGAAATCGCTTCCGTCTCCCGCTTGTATTGCATCACATTTTTATGAAGCGGGAACGTTTTCGCCGGTTCAGCGCTCCAAAGCCTTAGCGTGTTGACCGTGTTCGTCCCATAGCCGATCACCGGCATGTCGTACGGCACGGCCATCACTTTTTCGCTGTCGACATGGCGGAAAGTAAGGCGGCCGTTTTGTTCGGACACCTCGACCCTTCCCCAAAAGTTGACTTCAACAGCCAGCTCCTCTTTGCGGATTTCCCAAACGTTCCCGTGGCGCAGCCATTGCTCCGGCAGCTCAACTTGGTAGCCGTCAACGATTTTTTGGTCAAACAGCCCGTGTTTATAGCGGATGCCGTGGCCGTGGCCCGGCAAATTCAATGTCGCGAGCGAGTCCAGAAAACAGGCGGCGAGCCGCCCCAGCCCGCCGTTGCCAAGCCCGGCGTCCGCTTCGCATTCCTCGACGTCTTCGAGGCGGATGCCGAGCTCTCGAAGCCCCTCTTCGACAATCGGGCGGACGCCAAGGTTTAACAAGTTGCTTCCAAGCAAGCGGCCGAGCAAAAATTCGATCGACAAGTAGTACATCTGCTTCCGCCGCTCAGCTCGATGGCGCTCGTTCGTTGCAATCCAAGGGCGGCTGATATGTTCGCGCACCATTTGGCCGAGAACGTGATAATGATCGCGCGCCGTCGATTCCGCAAACGGTTTGCCGCACAACGCCTCGACCCGCGTCACAAACGCTCGTTTAAACGTTTCTTTATCGGCGAACAAGCGTGTCTTCCCCCTTTTTGAGCAACTGTTCATACGCTTTTTTATACTCCCTCGCCGACCGGCGCCAACTGTAATCGCCGCGCATCGCCCGCTCCTCGAGCCGCTTCCAGACCGACGGCTGGCGGTAAAACGACAGCGCCCGGCGGATCGTGTACAACATGTCATGGGCGTTAAAATTCGTAAAACTGAACCCGTTCCCTTCCCCTGTGAATTCATTGTATGACCGCACCGTATCGTTTAATCCGCCCGTTTCCCGAACGATCGGGATCGTCCCGTACCGAAGCGCGATCATTTGGCTCAGCCCGCACGGCTCAAACAATGACGGCATTAAAAACAAGTCCGCGCCGGCGTAAATTTGATGGGCGAGCGGTTCGTGAAAGCCGATGTACACTCCGACTTTGTCTGGATACGCCGCCGCCATTTGCGAGAAAAATTGCTCAAACCGCCAGTCCCCCGTGCCGAGCACAACGAGCTGCATCTCCTCCTGCATGAGATCGTGGAACACGCACGTCACTAAATCAAGTCCTTTTTGCGCGGTCATTCGCGTCACCATCGCGACAACGGGCGCATCGTCCCGCTCCGGCAGACCGAACTGCCGCTGCAACGCGCGTTTGTTGATTTTCTTTTTCTCCAGCGTACGGACGTTGTATGTCTCCTCCAAAAACGGGTCCGTTTCCGGATTGTAAAACTCGTCATCAATGCCGTTTAAAATGCCGAGCAAATCATCCCGCCGCGCTCGCAACAGACCGTCAAGCCGCTCGCCGTAATAGGCGGTTTGAATCTCCTCTTTGTACGTCGGGCTGACCGTCGTAATCAAATCGGAGGCGACAAGCGCGCCTTTCATAAAACTGACGCTTCCGTAAAACTCCAGATGGTCGACGGTGAAATACCGCCCGTCCAAATTCAACAAGTCCTCTAAAATGCCGCGCGGAAACAGCCCTTGAAACTGCAAGTTGTGAATCGTAAAAACGGTGCGGATATCCGCATAAAACGGATCATGCCGGTATTGCTCCCGCAGCAAAAACGGAATCATGCCGGTATGCCAGTCATGGCAATGGATCACATCAGGCTGAAACGAAATCGCCGGCAGCGCGTCCAGCACCGCCCGGCAAAAATAAGCGAACCGCTCGCCATCGTCATAATGGCCATAAAGCTGCGGCCGTTTGAAATAATATTCGTTGTCGATAAAGTAATAGACGACCCCGTCATGCTCCAGCCTTTCCACGCCGCCATATTGACGGCGCCACCCGACCGGCACGACGAGCTCCGCCGCTTTGTCCATTTGTTCTTTCCACTTCGGGGCGATCGTTTCATACTTTGGCACCATGACGCGAACATCCACGCCGAGCCGGCGCAGCTCTTTCGGCAGCGCGCCGGCGACATCGGCCAGCCCGCCCGACTTGGCAAACGGGGCGCATTCGGAAACGGCAAACAGCACGTTCATGGTTTCACGACCTCCCCTTGCACTGTTCCTTTGCGGACGACAAACGGCTGTTCCGCCGTCCCTTGTAAAACGACCCCCGGTTCAATTTTCGCATCTTTGTCGACGATGACGCCATCGAGCACACAGCCGTCCCCGATTTGGCACTTTTGCATAATGATGCTGTTCTTCACAACCGCTCCTTTGCCGATTTTCACGGAACGGAACAGAACGCTGTTTTCGACCGTTCCTTCAATGGAGCAGCCGTTGGCGATCATCGAGCGCTTCACGTTCCCGTCCCGCCCGTATTTCGTCGGCGGCTCATCTTTCACTTTCGTATAAACCGGACGCGATGGAAGAAAAAGCTGCTCCCAAACGCTGCGGTCAAGAAGCTCCATGCTGGAGCGGAAATATTGGGCGAGCGAATCGATGACAGCCGCATATCCGCTGTATTCATAGTCGCAAATCGACAGCGAATGGCGATCGTCGCGGACGACATCGACGATGCTTCGATAGCCGCGGTGTTTGTAATCGGCAATTAAATCAAGCAAGAGAGACGTCTCAAGCACATACATCTCCAACGGCTGGCCGCGATGGCAAATTCGCGTCACATCGCAGCCGCGTTCGATATGGCGCTCGAGGACGGCGTCAAAGTCGATGTTGCACACCGTGTAGCTATTGACGATGACCGCATACTTTTGCCGGCTTCGCAAAAAATAGTCGATATGCTGCTCAAAATGGGCAAACGCCCCGACCCGGCGCTCACCGGAAAACAACAAGTCCGGTGACGGGAAGAAAAACAGCCCGTCCCGCTTTCGGTTTAAATCCCAGTTCTTCCCTGACCCTAAATGATCCATGAGCGAGCGGTATTGGTATTTAGGAAAAATCGCCACGCTCTCAATGCCGGAGTTGACCATGCTCGAGAGCACGAAGTCAATGAGCCGGTACCGCCCGGCAAACGGCACCGCGGCGATCGATCGTTGCTCGACAAGCGGAGATAACGCCTTCATATACGTGGTCGCGTCAATGACGCCTAACATCATGTTGTTGTTCATTCCGCTCCACCCTTCCTTGCGTTGTCCTCATCCTGTTGTTTGATCCATTCGGCCGTTACGAGCACAACATCGTTGTCGGCATCGTCCGGAATGACGGTTGCATGCGGCGGGATGACAATCTCTGGAGTGACGATCGCCCGCTCGACATACGCTCCTTCACCGACCGTCGCCCCCGGCATAACGACCGATTGTTTCACAACCGCTCCCTTGCCGATGCGGACGCCTTGAAACAGCACCGAGCGCTCCACCGTTCCTTCCACGACACAGCCTTCATTGACGAGCGAGTCGCTCACTTCCGCCTCCAGAGCGATGTATTGCGGCGGCTGGTTCGGATTCACCGAATAAATGCGCCAAGAGCGGTCAAACAAATCGAGTTCATTGTGTTCATCGAGCAAATCCATGTTCGCTTCCCATAAACTTTTCACCGTGCCGACATCTTTCCAGTAGCCTTTGAACGGATAGGCAAACAGCCGCTTGTTCTCCCGAAGCAGCCGCGGAATCACATCTTTGCCGAAGTCGTGCGACGAATGCGGGTCCGCGTTGTCGATTTGCAAATACTCCTTCAATAACGGCCAATTGAAAATATAAATGCCCATCGACGCCAAATTGCTTTTCGGCTCCGCCGGCTTTTCAACAAATTCGACAATTTCCATGTCTTCATTCGTGTTCATAATGCCGAATCGGCTCGCTTCTTCCCACGGCACTTCGATGACGGAAATCGTTGCATCGGCCTGTTTCTCGATATGGTAGTCAAGCATGTGCTGGTAATTCATCTTGTAAATATGATCGCCGGACAAGACAAGAACGTAGTCCGGGTCGTACTGCTCGATATAATTGATATTTTGATAAATGGCGTTCGCTGTGCCTTCGTACCATTTGACGCCGGAAGAGACGGAGTAAGGCGGAAGGACGGTGACGCCGCCGTTTCTTCGATCTAAATCCCACGCGCTTCCGATGCCGATGTACGAGTGCAAAAGAAGCGGCTGGTATTGGGTCAACACCCCGACCGTGTCAATGCCCGAGTTTGTGCAATTGCTCAGCGTAAAGTCAATGATGCGGTACTTCCCGCCGAACGGCACGGCCGGTTTCGCGATGTTTTTCGTCAGCGAGCGAAGACGGCTTCCTTGACCGCCGGCCAATAACATGGCGATGCACTTCTTCTTCATTCTTCTTTCTCTCCCCTCGTTTTTGCACTGGCCGCAAAATGGAAATCCCAAACGGCGGAATCGTCATGCGCACATGGTATGGCTTTCCATGAAACGGCTCGTTGAAAGCGGAAAGACGCTTTCTATTGACATGCCCCGACCCGCCAAACTCCGCCGCATCGCTGTTAAGCACTTCGCCGTACGGCGCCAAAAGCGGCACGCCGACTTTGTAATCGTCATACGCCTGATTTGTGAAGTTGCAAACAATAACCAGCACATCACCCTCTTTTTTCCCGCGGCGGATGAATGAGAAAATGCTTTGTTCGGCATTATGAACGTCAATCCATTCAAACCCCCGCGGATCATGGTCGAGCTCGTAAAACGGCTTATACCGTTTATAGCAAGCAATCAGCTGCTTCACATATTCGTCCATTTTCCGGTGCAATTCAAAATCGAACAGCACCCAGTCAAGCTCCTCGGCAAACTTCCACTCATCAAACTGGGCAAACTCACTGCCCATAAACAGCAGCTTTTTCCCAGGGTGGGCCATCATATAGCCATACAGCAGGCGCAGCTGGGCGAACTTTTCTTCATACGCCCCCGGCATTTTATTGAGAAGGGATTTTTTTCCATGCACAACTTCATCATGGGAAAATGGCAAAATGAAATTTTCCGAATACGCATAAAGGAGGGAAAAACTGACTTGGTTATGGACGTATTTCCGCTCATGCGGCGGCGTTTCCATATACGTAAGCATGTCGTTCATCCAGCCCATGTTCCATTTGTAGTTGAACCCAAGCCCGCCGTCGTACGTCGGCGCCGTCACGCGCGGCCAGTCGGTCGAATCTTCGGCGATCATCAAGACGTTCGGGTCATAGGCAAACACCGCTTCATTCAACTTGCGCAAAAACTCGACCGCGTACGGATTTTCGTACAGCCGATCATTGTTCGGCCAATAAAGCATATTGGCGACCGCATCGACGCGAAATCCGTCCACATGGTAATACTCCAGCCAAAACAACGCATTGGAGATCAGGAAACTGCGCACTTCCGGCTTGCCCAAGTCAAAATTCGCCGTCCCCCAGACGTAATTTTCCCGGTCTTTTTCATTCGCGTATTCATACGTCGGCGCGCCGTCAAACATGTACAGCCCGTGGGCGTCCTTGCAAAAATGCCCCGGCGCCCAGTCGATGATGACGCCAAGCCCCGCTTGATGGCAGCGGTCGACGAAATACATGAAATCGTGCGGCGTGCCATAGCGGCTTGTCACCGAATAATAGCCGGTCCCTTGATATCCCCACGAACGATCGAGCGGATGCTCGACAAGCGGAAGGAGCTCAATATGTGTAAACCCGCGCTCAAGCACATACGGAATGAGTTCATCAGCCATCTCACGGTACGTATAAAAGCAGCCATCCGGTTTCTTCTTCCATGAACCGAAATGAAGTTCATAAATGACCATCGGCTGGTCGTAAATCCGTTTCCGCCGCTTCTTTCGCTGCCAAGGCTGATCGTTCCACTCGTATCCTTTCAAATCGTAGACAATCGAGGCGGTATGAGGACGCAATTCGGAGTAAAAGGCGTACGGATCTGCTTTCAACAGCACGCGGCCATCCGGTGTGACGATCTCGTATTTATATAAATGCCCTTGCAAGTTTTCCGGGACAACGATCGTCCATACCCCTTCGTCGTTCACTTTCGTCAGACGGAAATTCGCCCCATTCCAATCGTTGAAACTGCCGACAAGACGCACATCAAGCGCATGCGGCGCCCATACGCAAAACCGGGTGCCGACCGATCCGCCTTCGCGGATGACGTGTGCGCCAAACAGCTCATAGCTTTTATACAAACTGCCTTCATGAAACAAATACACTTCCCAATCGGTCGGATTCGCCGCAATCAAACCGTATCGCATCCTTTCTGAGGCAAGATGATGGCCATACACTGATCCTTATTCGCCAACATAAAACCTCATTCCTTGAAACATTTATCTATATTTTTAGACAAATTCCAACAATAGCTGTTTCCGATTGTCGAAATTTCATTTGCACACAACCGGTTTTTTATATTATAATATATATAAATTGATAATTATTACAAAGAAAAGAGGTGCATTATGTCTCCAACACTGTACGATTTCCACCATCTCCCACACGTCAAAAGGCAAAGTGAATCGAAAAAAGCGCTTTGGGTGACGCTTTTGTTGACCGTGTTTTTCACCGCCGTCGAAATCATTGGCGGACTGATTTCCAACTCGCTCGCCCTCTTGTCCGATTCGGCCCATATGGCATCCGATGTATTGGCGCTTGGCTTAAGCATGGTCGCCCTCTATATGGCGACGCGCCCGCCGAACCACCGGTTTACGTTCGGTTTTTTGCGATTTGAAATCATCACGTCGTTTTTGAACGGCCTGACGTTAGCGGTCATTGCTTTATGGATTTTATGGGAAGGCATTCAGCGGTTTATCCATCCTGAACCGATCCGTTTTTCGCTCATGCTTGGGATCGCGGCGATCGGCTTGATCGTCAATTTGACATTGACGATCGTCTTAAGCCGGAGCACGAAAGAGGAAGACAACTTGAACGTCCAGAGCGCCCTCTGGCATTTCATCGGCGACTTGATCAGCTCGATCGGCGTCATCGTTTCGGCGCTGCTCATTTATTTCACCGGCTGGACGATTTTCGACCCGATCATCAGCTTGGTGATCGCCGCCATCATTTTCACAGGCGGGGCGAAAATTATGCGCGAATCGTATCTCATCTTGATGGAAGCCGTTCCGGAACAGTTCGACCTCGAACAAATTCGCGCCGACATCCTCGAGATCGAAGGGGTGGAAGACGTGCACGACATGCACTTATGGGCCATCTCCACCGACCATTACTCCCTGTCGGCTCATGTGTTTGTCAACGAACACATTCAGCCGCTTTGCGTGATCTTGGCAGTGAATGAAATGCTGAAAGAAAAATACGGCATTGAGCATGCGACCATCCAAGTCGAACACGCCATGCTACATGACCACGGCAGCTACGGCCAAGCGTTTTTGAAAAAAAGGGCTTCCCATTCATAAAAAACGCCGCTGGCGGCTCAACCCGCAGGCGGCGTTTTTGCATTTCCGTTTGGCGCGAAAAAGAGGAATCGCTGATGTCGACAGCGAATGGAAAAAAGGAAAACCAGTCAGGGGAAAGAAGGGTTTACAATGGACATTGAAACGATCTTCTCATTCTTCGGCGTCGCCGTCTTGCTGACGCTCGCACCAGGACCCGATATTTTATTCGTCATCGCCCAAAGCCTGTCTCAAGGCAAATGGGCCGGCATCTCCACCGCGCTTGGGCTTTGCACGGGGCTTGTCGTCCATATCAGCGCCGCGACGCTCGGCGTCTCGGCCGTCATTTACCAGTCAGCCTTGGCCTTTGCCGCCGTCAAATACGCTGGCGCCGCTTATTTGCTGTACTTGGCGTGGCAGGCGTTCAACGAAAAAAACGCCGACCTGGCGTTCGGCCGGCAGGAGCCGATGGCCTATTTCTCTTTATACAAAAAAGGGATTTTGATGAACGTGCTCAACCCGAAAGTGTCGCTCTTCTTTTTGGCCCTGTTGCCGCAGTTCGTCAACCAACATGCCGGCCATGTACCGCGGCAAATGCTGCTATTAGGGGCCATCTTTCTCGTTCAGGCGCTCATCATCTTCACCTTGGTGAGCATCGGCGCGGAAAAACTGCGCCATCTATTGCTGTCGAACAAACGAATCGCCGAGCGGATCAACTGGCTAAAAGGCGCCCTGTTCGCCCTAATCGGCATTCAAATCGCCTTCAGTGAGCGTTCGTAGCGGCGCGCGGCAAGAGGACGCCGCGCCTTTCTGCGCGACTCCCTCTTTTCCGCTCATAACAAAAGCGCCGCGCCTCCCAAAATGAAAAGCAGTGCGAGGAACAACAGCCACGTTGATAAGACGGGATCCAACGACAAGAGATCGAACATTTCAAAAAACAAGGCGGCTTTCCTCTCGTGTGCCGCCATTTCCTTGTATTCTTGATGAGCCTGACGCCAAACGGAAACAACCCGATTCCCGCTATCAGCAGAATCACTGCTATCCCCTTGTCGTCCATGACCGTCCCTCCCAACCACGCCAGCGTCTGCACGGAATCACCCACTTAGGCGGCCGAGAACCATTCTTTCCATCTCCTTCCTTGATGTGAAAGATGTTCACGCTGCGTTTCAGACGAGGGATGCCCGTCTCCCGACACCTAATTTCACCTTCATCGACAACGCGCCCCCATCAAACCACAGCGACCCAACCATCACTCCTATTATAGAATTGAAAATTTCTCATTTTAGTATTTTACCGAGCATTAGATCGACTGTCGAGCGACCGAGCGACGCCGCCTTCAGACCCATGTATCGGTCTGTGAAGAGAGCTGTTGCTCTCTCTTCCCTCACGTTCTTGACCTGCCTTCGACAGCAAAAAATGGAGAATTGACTTTTCCGCCAAGGCTATGTGAAACGTTTTCGTTGCATTTATAATAGACCATGCCGCCCTTTTTCATCATATTGTCCCAAAAATCCCCTGTCTTCTCCCACATAATTTGTGCTAAAATGGGAGTTGGATGTCCCCAGATCTACTGCACATATCCCCACTGATGATCGAACCCTTTGACAAAGCCCTACATCGACAAGATCCAGACTACACTAACAATAGAGAATGGGCTTACATCACCACCAACCAAAACATGGAAAGGATGATCCATATGGAAGCACTCTTGAACCGAATTTTGGATCGCCTCGATCAATTGCACTCGAATGTCGGCGCCTTGACATCCGAGGTCAACGATATCAAAACCAAAATGGCGACCAAAGAGGAATTGGCCGAACTCCAGTCCAAAGTGAACGACATCGAAGCGAAAATGGCCACCAAAGACGAGCTCGCCGAACTCCGGTCCAAAGTGAACGACATCGAAGCGAAAATGGCCACCAAAGACGAACTCGCTGAACTCCGGTCCAAAGTGAACGACATCGAAGCGAAAATGGCCACCAAAGACGAGCTCGCTGAACTCCGGTCCAAAGTGAACGACATCGAAGCGAAAATGGCCACCAAAGACGAGCTCGCTGAACTCCGGTCCAAAGTGAACGACATCGAAGCGAAAATGGCCACCAAAGACGAGCTCGCTGAACTTCGCTTCACCGTGAACGAGCTCCAGTCCAACGTAAACGAAATTCAAGCGAAGATGGCGACCAAAGAGGAACTGGCTGAACTCCGGTCCAAAGTGAATGAACTCCAATCCAACGTAAACGAAATTCAAGCGAAGATGGCGACCAAAGACGACCTTGCCCCTATTTGGCAGGCGGTCCTGGAAACCAATGAAATTGTCAAAAAGATCGAAGTCAACCAAGAGCGCCACGAGCACATTTTGGCCATCCTCTCCAAACGCTCGATTGAACATGAGGCATCCATCGCCAGCCTTCGGCACGCGCAATAATTCTACAGAGTGAAGACAATCGGTGTTAGGGAACAAACAATGGACAAGGGGCGAGCTGTGCAGCGCAACAAAGAAAAAACATCCCTTTCGGACACGGATCGTGGGGATCATCCAAGGGAAATTCCCCCGCATCAAAGCAACAACCTGACAGCGTTTGAACCATGTTTATGATATCCATGGGGTGCATTAATAACATCCGGGAAGGCCAAGCGTCTTCCCGGATTTGTCTGAATTGGAACATGCGTGGCTTCAGTCGACATCTCATCCATCGTCCATCAACATTCACCTTGTTGTATTTCCCCCCTGGAACAACTGAATCGGAACGAATCATCTTTTAAATGCGCCCCTCTTCTCCATGTCATGCGATTCTCATCGATGGGCTGATTGACAACCGTTGCTCATTCCACGCAAATCCAAGGCAGCCGTTGTAAAAAACAAACCGTCCCTCCTCTCATGCTTCCAAGCCCGCGATCTCTTTTTTCATCGCAACGACCCTCACCGGTATTCCAGTGGTGCTTATGACCGTTTGTTCTCGAACCGGTACATATCCTATCGATTGATACAGCTGGATGTTGCGCGCTGCCGACCGCCGGACGTTGCACCATATTTCCTTCTTCCCGTTTTCCTTTGCATATCTCTCAAGCCAGGCCAACATGGCTTTAGCCATCCCCTTCCCCTGTTCTTCTGGACATACGGCAAGACGGAAAAAATAAAGCGAATGCTCATCCATTTGAAACCGCACCGCCCCAATCGGCCGGCCGCTCCGAAAACAAAGAAGCGCCTGTTCACTTCCGTCCTTCAACCGCTCCTCAATTAAATCCACCGTTTCACTGAGCGCGCCTGACGGTACCTGATGATCCCGATATTCGGCAAACGCCGCCATCGTAATCTGATAGATGCAACAAGCTTCGTCCGCCCCCGCCAGACGAATGACAACATCTTCTTTTCCATCCGATGCCTGCACTTGTTCTAGCCCCATTTTGGCAGCCCCTTTCATTTGCCGTTCTTATCCTTTCTGCAAAACTCTCTATATACATGCTCATTGAAAAGTTAACCTTCGTATAAGCGGTGCCCACTCCGGTTATACTGCTCCTAAGGAAAACAGCGGAAAAGGAGCGGGATCGTCTATGAAACGCCTCAAAATCACTAACGATCACGGATGGACACCACGGAAACTTCGCAAGCAGGAGCGAAAAATCAAAAACGCTCTTCTCCGTCAACGGGTCATGGCGGTTCGACTGGTCATGGAGGGGTACTTGGGCAAAGAAGCGGCTTCCATGGTCAACGTCTGCCAGCAAACCGTTTCTCACTATGTGTCGCTGTTCAACGAAGGCGGTTTGGAGCTCTTGCTTCATCGGGATTTTGCGCCTGGGCGCGAGCCATTTCTCACCGAAGAACAGCAGGAAGACATCAAACAACTGGTGTTGACAACGCCCCCCGCCGAGTTGGGCTGGGATATCGCCTCTGCCTGGAACACGAACGTTCTGCAGTCCTATGTTCAAACACACTATGGGGTCTCCCTGTCCCGTGAAGCACTTCGAAAACTCCTGCATCGCAAAGGGTTGTCGTGGACCCGCCCCACGTACACGCTGGCCAAAGGAGACCCGGACCGGCAAAAACGATTTGAAAAGCAAATGGATCTGATAAAAAAAAAACTTGATCACAAAAGAGACGGAAGATGCCGTCCTCTTGTACATCGATGAAACGCATATCCGCTCCTATCATGTCCTGCGATCCACCTGGTCCGAGGTCGGTCGTCAAAAACAAGTGCCGACATTCGGTCATCATGCCCATGTCTCTCTGTTTGGGGCTGTGAATGTCCACAATGGCGAAACGATGCGCCATCAAACGACAGCCGCCAATGCCACGACTTTCTTGGATTTTCTGCGCCTGCTCAAAGAGCGTTATCCAAACCGGATCATCGCTCTGGTTTTGGACAATGCCCGGATTCATCATGCCCGGATGGTCAAGGAGTTTTTGCAGGAAGAAGGGCAGTGTTTTCACTTCCTTTATCTCCCGCCGTACTCGCCGCAGCTCAACCCGATCGAGCGTTTGGGGAAATGGCTGAAAGATGCCGTTATCGCCAATGCCTTTCACAAGGACCGCAACGATATCCTTCAAGCCGTTCATCGATTTGTCCGCTACATTCATGAACGCCCGGAGGAAGTGCTGCAACGCTTGGGGTGTGCAGCGTCATCGAGAAGTTAACTTTTCAATGTGCATTTATATAGCTTATTGGAACTTAGCTATCTCGTTCAACTAACGTATGTCGATAGAAAAGACCGATTTATACCGATCTTTTTTGTATGTCTTATTCCTCTATCGCATTCGTTAGCATAACAACAAAAACCCTACTACATGGTGTTCACCAAATCGATATTTTTAAAAGCGTTTCACGAAACGGTATCCCGTTATTTCATAACCTAATTCTTTATAAAATTGATGAGCTTGTTCCTCTCTACCAAAGCCACTAACCAACCAAGTTCCAATACACCCTTTTTCAAAAGCTAATTTTTCGGCATAGTTCATCAAGAACCGTCCAACACCTTTACGACGTGCGCCCGAATCAACAACAATGACAGAGATTTCACCATATTTGCTTACTTCTTCTAAATTCTCACGAATACGAAACCCAAGTAACCCTAAAATAGTGCCATTTTCTTCGCAAACATACAGGGAATCAAAAGGACTATCCTCTATAAACTCTAATCTGTTATTCATTTCCTCTTGAGAGATTTCGTAACCACTTAATTCCTTCATCAGATGACACAAACGTGGAATATCTTCTCTTAAAGCTTGACGAATGGCTAATGGCATATATATCTCCCCTCCTCCAATTGTCTTTTATATATAAATACTCTTTATGAGTTTTAAGCATGGCACTCGTTAGTCGAAGGAAAATTGTTTCTATTTTTCGTTTTGATGGAAAAATTGAATAATACCTTTATGGTCTGAATAACAAGCACCGTTTTTATCGTGTCCTACTCCAGGAGTAACTTCTAAAGCAATTTGTAATTTGTGTTTAATTCTTAACTCCACGAACGGCAATGCATTGATTTCAACAGGAACATTTTCATCTCCCGTGCCGTGCCAAATTTTACACGGAATAGGAGCTAATACAAGCTTTTCAAGAGCAAACGTTTTATCAATATATGCGTCTACGGTACTATAATCAATTTCGTGCGATAAAGCAATTGCATGTCCCATTGGGTCATCCATGTCCAAATTATTCCTTTTAATATAATCATTTTCGTATTTTCTTTGTTCTTTTACGTTTAAAAGTGGCTGTGAAAATGCAACTGATTGAATAAAATCAACGCTTCTCATTAACCTTAAAGCGAGCAGACCTCCCATGCTAATCGCAAACAAATGAACGGAGAAATTAATTACTGTTTCTTCAACCATATACTTATGTAAATTTTTGATGTCTTGTAGAGCTTTATCATTTCCAAAATTTGCCCCATGAGCATTGGAATAACCGATTGTGTACCCCTCTTCCAATAAAGAGTTAAATAATGCTTTTTTATTTAAATCTTCATGCCAATCACTACTATTGTTTGACACAAAGGCCATAGACCCACCTAAAAAAATAACCCCATAACCATTCGACTTTTTAGGTTGCCCAATGTAAGCCCATTGTCCGTCAATATTTACAAATTGCTCCCTAAAAGCCAAAATAATCATCCTTTTCTATTTGTTTTACCTTCCCTATACCTACTTCAATTATATAATTCCACTATCATACCGTTAGTCACCTACAAAGCAAGCTTCACCATAGATGATGGAATGTAATTCGTTCCTTCATGGGAGACGAATGAGAGTAAATATGTTATTATCTTCCAATTCTCAATTTATTTATAATACCCTTGCAATCGTTAAACCATCACCAATTGGGACAATGACCGATTCTAATTTTGAGTGCTTGGCTACAAACTCATTAAACTCTCTCAGGAAAATAGTATTGTTTTCTTGATTGTTCTTGTCCGTCACTTTCCCTTTCCATAATACGTTATCCGCAGTAATTAAAGCTCCCTTTTTAGCTAATTGGATGGAATACTCTAAATAAAGTTTGTAATTTTCTTTGTCGGCATCAATAAAAAAGAAATCGAACTTTCTTTTTTGTTTAATAAATTGTTTCAACGTTTCAAGAGCAGGACCAATATGGTAAGTTACTTTTTTTCCATAACCAGCTTTTTCAATATTATTTTTTGCTACATTGGCGTAATCTTTGTTTAACTCCAATGATGTCAGTTTTCCGTCATCTGGCAACGCTTTGCAAAGCCAGATACCACTGTAACCACCGAGAGCACCAATCTCTAAAACATTCGTTGCATTCGCTATTTTAACTAACAAATACAATAGTTTTCCCGTTTCTGGAGATACTGAAATGTTAGGCATATGGTTGATTGTTAAACTGTGGGAAACCATTTGATAAAAATTGTCGTGGCCCTTAACATACAAATCATTAATATATTGGGAAACATCCATCATAAAAACTCCTTTCTGAAATAAAAGAATGAAACGAAAGGAACGAAATTTACGATGAATATCATTTAACCCTCTCCTCGCCAACCAAAAATCCGTCAACTTTATTGATAATCTTAATTAACCTGAATTATCAATTTCGTTAGTTGTAAATTGGTTTAGGTCTTTTGTAAAATCAACGATACACTGAAACATCAAAGGGATGGTTTCAAGTTTTTGTGATAAATCCTTATTACAAACAATACTTTTTCTTTAGTGTAATGATGTCATTTATAGAAAATTTTCAGTCACCAATTTCAAGTCTTTGTGTAGCTATTAGTTTCTCATCAGCAAAACGACATTCAAAATGGCAACGAATAGACATATCAATGACAAAGTTCACTCTCTCTTCGTAAATATATATTCTTTATAGATAAACATCGTCCTTCTAAAAAGCAGTGTCACTTTTAATAAAAATTCAGATAAATCCTGTTATAAAAGTAAAAAATGACGTGCCAAAATGAATATCCATTCGCACGTCATTTTACATGTCATTTTTCATTTTGCACCTGAAAACACAGAATACATTAATAAAAGGTTAATTAGTTATATTTTGTCATTCAACAATACCCATCTCATGTGGTCTTCCCACTTTCCATTAACTTTTAGAAGTTTTTTTGCTATTCCTTCATTTTCGAATCCTAATTTTTTTACGACTCGAATAGAAGCTTCATTTCTGGGCATAATTGGGGCTTCAATTCGATGAAGTTGATATTCGTTGAATATAATCTCGATACCTTTTTGTAGGGCTTCTGTTATGTATCCGGTTCATCACCAAAAGATGTACTTGACTTTTAAAGACAAACATGATAGCAATGTTGCTCAAAGAGATGTGTGGTATAAAAAGGAAAAAACGCTGTTTTGGTTTTCTTTATCATGATCGTCTTTCTTTGTCAAGTACACTTTGTGGTGAAGATCCATGTATCCCTTATTTATCTCATCTTTATCCAACTTATACCCCAAAATACATGATTGTAAAATGCTTCTAACAATATTACTAAAGCTGATGCAACCAATGGTTTTAGAAAAATCTTTGTCATCCTTATT
>NZ_BCQG01000015.1 GCF_001544315.1 Geobacillus jurassicus NBRC 107829 | reverse complement strand
CTGGTTGATGAACCATCTTGTGTTTTTCAACATCGATTCGTTATAATAAAAGCAAGTGACTTTGAGCGGGTTAGCATCGAAATTGGGAGGACGCAGCCTTGAAGTCGAAAATAAAGCCGGTAGAGAAAATACGCATTTTTGCCCTTGGGGGAGTCGGAGAAATCGGCAAAAACATGTATGTCGTCGAATTGGACGAGGATATTTTCGTCATCGACGCTGGGGTGATGTTTCCGGAAGACGAAATGCTCGGCATTGACAAAGTGATCCCGGACATCACGTATTTAACGGAACGGCAGCATCGCATTCAGGCCATTTTTCTCACTCACGGGCACGAGGAGCATATGGGGGCGATCGCCTACGTGCTCAAGCAGCTGTCGGTGCCGGTATACGGAACGAAGTTGACGCTCGGGTTGGCGGAGGCGCTGTTAAAAGAACAAGGGGTGTCGGGCGCGAAGCTCAATGAAATTGACCCGGACGCGGAACTCGTGTTTGACAAAGCGAAAGTGGCGTTTTTCCGCACGATCCACAGCATCCCTGATTCCGTCGGCATCAGTCTGCATACATCGCAAGGAGCGATCGTGTACACGAGCGATTTTAAATTTGACCAGACGCCGTACGGCAACAACCGCACCGACTTGGGAAAAATGGCGCAAATCGGCGAAGAGGGGGTGCTGTGTTTGCTGTCGGACAGCACAAACGCCGAACGCCCCGGGTACAGCGGTTCCGATACGGCTGTCGCCTACGAGATCGCCGACGTGATCGGCCATGCGAAAGGACGAGTGTTCGTTGCCTGCTACGCTTCCAACATCACCCGCATCCAGCAGGTGCTGTACGCCGCCCATCAATACGGGCGCAAAGTGGCGGTGATTGGGAAAACGCTGCATAAAGTGATGGACATCGCCGTGCGCCTTGGTTACTTGCACCTTCCAGACAAGGTGACGATTTCTGCGCATGATATTGACCGCTACAGCGATCGCGAGCTCGTCATTTTGACAACCGGCGGGCACGGCGAGCCGATGAGCGCGCTTTGGCGCATGGCGCGTCAAGCGAACAAACAAGTGAACATCAAAGAAGGGGACACCGTCATCGTCGCTGCCTCCGTCATGCCGGGGTATGAGCTCGGGTTCGCGAAAACGATCGACGCCTTGTACCGGGCCGGCGCCAATGTCATTTACCGCGACCGGCAAGTGCACGTATCTGGGCACGGCTGTCAAGAAGAGCTAAAGTTGATGCTCAATTTAATGAAACCAAAATACTTTATTCCGGTGCATGGGGAATATCGAATGCAAAAAGCGCACGCCCGGTTGGCGAAAGCGGTCGGCATCACGGAGGATCGAATGTTTCTGATCGACAAAGGTGAAGTGATCGAGTTTCGCGGCGGCGTCGCCCGCCCGGGAGGCAAAGTGCCGTACGGCAACATTCTAATCGACGGCCTCGGCATCGGCGATGTCGGCAACATTGTGCTGCGCGACCGTCGCTTATTGTCCCAGGATGGCATTTTGATCGCCGTCGTCACGCTGAACAGGGCGACAAAAACGATTGCCGCGGGGCCGGAAATCATATCGCGCGGGTTTGTCTACATGCGCGAAGCTGAGACGCTGCTTGAGGAAGCGGAAAACATGGTGGCGGCGATCATCGAGCGCTGCCTTGAATCGTACATGCTCGAATGGTCGTCGTTGAAAGCGAACATTCGTGAAGCGTTAAGCCAGTTTTTATTTGAAAAAACGAAGCGCAGACCGATGATTTTGCCTATTATTATGGAAGTATAATGCAATCATGCTCAAAGTCCACGGGGAAATGCTGGAAACGGTCATCCGTTGCCAGCATTTTTCTTTTTTCTTTCGGCCATACTAACGATATGACCGACAAGAAAGGAGACGAAGTGGATGGAGAAGGAGCGTTATTTCCAAGCGGAAACCGAAGGAGAGCAAGCGGAAACAAAAGCAGGAGAGACGACTGCGGCCATCACTCAGCTTGGGCAGACAAACGTCCCGCAAATGGAGCCGGATGCGAACATTCATTGCTTGACGATCGTCGGCCAAATTGAAGGCCACATTCAGCTGCCGCCGCAAAATAAGGCAACGAAATACGAGCATGTTATTCCGCAAATCGTCGCCATCGAGCAAAACCCGAAAATCGAAGGGCTGCTCGTCATTTTAAACACAGTCGGCGGCGATGTGGAAGCAGGGCTCGCCATTGCCGAAATGCTCGCCTCGCTCTCGAAACCGACCGTTTCCGTCGTGCTCGGCGGAGGCCATTCGATCGGCGTGCCGATCGCTGTGTCGTGCAACTATTCATTCATTACCGAGACCGCGACGATGACGATTCATCCGATCCGTTTGACGGGGCTTGTCATCGGCGTGCCGCAGACGTTTGAGTACTTGGATAAAATGCAAGAGCGCGTCGTCCGCTTCGTGACGAAACATTCGAAGATCAGCGAGGAAAAGTTTAAAGAGCTCATGTTTTCCAAAGGCAATTTGACGCGCGACATCGGCACGAACGTCGTTGGTCCCGACGCCGTCCGGTACGGGCTCATCGATGAAGTCGGCGGCGTGTCCCAAGCGATGGCGAAGCTGCGGGAGCTGATTGAGATGAGGAAAAACGGGGAAGGGAAGATGATCCAATGATTTTATATACGATCATGCCTGAACATTTGATTTTTCCGGTTGATGCCGCCGCTTACGAGAAGCAGAAAATGGTGTATTACGATGGCATTCCGTTTCTTGTCCAAGCTGTGGAAACAGGCGAGTATGAAATTGTGCAAAACTTAAGCACAAATCCGCACCATTTTTTAAACGCCAAATATGCGCCGGGGGCGCGGTTTCCGGCTTCGGCGGCAACATCGTAATGAATTGTCCGGCCATTCATGATATAATAGTAGACAAACGGAAAAAAGCAGCCATCGTTGGCTGCTTTTTTCCGGCTTTCCAATTCATTCATGCTGGAGTGAACGATCATGGCGAAACGAAAGCGAAGAAAAAAAGGGAAGCCGCCAAAAAGGCAGCCATGGACGGAAACGATCCGTTTTGAATTGATCGGCCTTGGCTTGCTCGCGGTTGCCGTTGTCGCGATGGCCCGCCTCGGGCTTGTCGGGGAGACGTTCGTGCTTGTGGGCCGCTTTTTTTTCGGCGAATGGTACATGCTATTAGTAGGCGGACTTTTCATATTATCGCTCCTTCTCATGTGGCGGCGGGAGTGGCCTTCATGGACGGGCCGCCCGTTTGTCGGCGCTTCGGCCATCGTCGCCGCGCTTTTGCTTTTAAGCCATGACAAACTGTTTGAGCTTATATCGCGGCGCGGCGAGCTGGACCCGAGCGTCATCCGGACGACGTGGAGGCTGTTTTGGAACGAAGCGAGCGGCAAGGCGGCCGAGGTGGATTTAGGGGGCGGAATGGTCGGCGCGCTGTTGTTTGCCGCCAGCTATCAACTGTTCGATTCCCCCGGGACGAAGTGGATTTGCTTTCTTCTGTTCGTCGTTGGCTTTGTCGTGCTGACTGGGAAATCGCTGCGCGAAACGGTCGGCAAATGGGTCGCCATGGCCGCAGCGTTTGTGCGCCAAGAATGGCTGGCATTTGTCGAAGATATAAAGCAATGGCGGGCCGGGAGGAAGCGCAGGACCAACCGCGGCCGAAACCGGCGCGCGCGGCGGGCGGCCGCCCGGCCGGATGATGAGCCGGCTGAAGCAAGAGACGCCGAACCGGATGAGGAACTGCTTTCCCCGCCGCCGATCATTTCTGATTTTGCCGCCGTCCGGTCGGCCGCTGAGCCGGAAGATGAGAAAGAGCTGCACGTGGAAGAAGGCAGCGGCGGGGAGGAGGACAAACCGGCGCGGCCGTTGGCGTTTTCCGAGCATGAAAACACAAATTACGACCTGCCGCCGCTCGATCTGCTTCGCCTGCCGAAGCCAGCTGGGCAATTGGCCGATCATGCCAACATTTACGCCAATGCGCGCAAACTGGAGAAAACGTTCCAAAGCTTCGGCGTCAAGGCGAAAGTGACGCAAGTGCACCTCGGTCCGGCGGTGACGAAATATGAAGTGTATCCAGACGTTGGGGTGAAAGTAAGCAAAATCGTCAGTTTGAGCGACGATTTGGCGCTCGCCTTGGCGGCGAAAGACATCCGCATTGAAGCGCCGATCCCTGGCAAGTCCGCGATCGGCATTGAAGTGCCGAATGAAGAAATCGCCACCGTTTCGCTGCGCGAAGTGCTGGAAGCCATCGAGCATACACGGGATAAGGCGAAGCTGTTGATTCCACTTGGGCGCGACATCTCCGGCGAAGTCGTCGCCGCGGAATTGAACAAAATGCCGCATTTGTTGATCGCCGGTGCAACCGGCAGCGGCAAAAGCGTCTGCATCAACGGCATCATCGTCAGCCTGCTCATGCGCACGAAACCGCATGAAGTGAAGCTGATGATGATCGACCCGAAAATGGTGGAGTTAAGTGTGTACAACGGAGTTCCCCATTTGTTGACGCCGGTCGTCACCGACGCGAAAAAAGCGGCTCAGGCGCTGAAAAAAGTCGTCCAAGAAATGGAGCGGCGCTACGAGCTGTTTTCGCATACCGGCACGCGCAATATTGAAGGATATAACGAATATATTCGCCAGCATAACGAAACGGCGCCGGAACAGCAGCCGCTTTTGCCGTACATCGTCGTGATCATCGACGAATTGGCTGACTTGATGATGGTCGCCTCGTCGGATGTCGAAGAAGCGATCACCCGTTTGGCGCAAATGGCGCGCGCCGCTGGCATCCACTTGATCATCGCCACCCAGCGCCCGTCGGTGGATGTGATCACTGGCGTCATCAAAGCGAACATTCCGTCGCGCATCGCCTTCAGTGTATCATCGCAAATCGATTCGCGCACCATTTTGGATATGGGCGGAGCGGAAAAATTGCTCGGCCGCGGCGATATGCTGTTTTTGCCGATGGGAGCCTCAAAACCGGTGCGCGTCCAAGGGGCGTTTGTCTCCGACCAAGAGGTGGAAGAAGTCGTACGGTTTGTCGCCGGCCAGCAGCAGGCGCAATACTATGAGGAGATGCTCGTCGAAGACAGCGAATCCTCTTCCTCAGCCCTTGAAGACGATTTGTATGATGAGGCGGTCCGTCTTGTCGTTGAAATGCAAAGCGCCTCTGTCTCGATGCTGCAGCGCCGCTTCCGCATCGGTTACAATCGCGCCGCTCGGCTCATTGACGCCATGGAGGAGCGCGGCGTCGTCGGCCCTTATGAAGGAAGCAAGCCGCGCGCCGTTCTTTGGTCGAAGGAAGATTTAAAAAAGACATCATAATTGGGAAAAAGGGCGGGCGAAAAAAGCCTGCCCGCTCAATCATACATCTTATTGGAAGCGTTGCCAATCCTATTTCTTTTTCTTCGACAAAATTTGATATCACCTATTTATTTGCCCAGTAAAAAATGATATAGTAATCTCAAAAAGGTTATATGTCTAATGTCAGAGGTCTGATCTCAACGGAAATGCGTAACACGGAGGACGTTGTCATGTCAATCAAATCAGACAGCCGCCACCTTTACTTGCAAGTGATTGATCGCATCAAGCGTGATATTGAAGCAGGAGTGTACAAAGAAAAGCAAAAACTGCCGTCCGAGTTTGAGCTTGCCAAACAGCTTGGCGTCAGCCGGGCGACATTGAGGGAAGCGTTGCGGGTGCTTGAAGAAGAAAACATTATCATCCGCCGCCACGGCGTCGGAACGTTTGTCAACGCCCGTCCGCTGTTTACGTCCGGCATCGAGCAGCTCTCAAGCGTCACGGATATGATTCGTCAAGCGGGGCGCAAGCCAGGAACGATTTTTTTGTCTTCCTCAATCCAACAGCCGACGGAAGACGATATGCGCCGCTTCCAATGTCGGCCGGACGAGAATTTGTTGCTCATCGAGCGGGTGCGCACCGCCGATGGGGAGCCGGTCGTTTATTGCTTGGATAAAATTTTGTGCAAATATTTGCCAAATGGCATCTCCTATGAACATGAGTCGCTGTTTGAAAACTTGCACAACCAAACGCATCGCGATATCGCCTATGCGGTCGCGCGCATCGAGCCGCTCGGTTATCATGAAAAAGTGTCGCCGATTTTGCAATGCGACCCAGAAACGGCGCTGCTTGTGCTCAAGCAAATGCATTTCGATAAAAACGATGAGCCGATTTTTTATTCCGTCAACTACTTCCGCTCCGACAAGTTCAGCTTCCATGTCATGCGGAAGCGGTTCAGCTTTTAAGGGGGTGAAAATGGGTACATAGAAAGAGAGCGGAAGCTTTATACTAATTAAGGAACAAATTTTCAAGCTAGGGGGTAATGAATGTGAAAAAGCGAATCGGGTTGGTGTTGTCCGTCCTGTTTGCCGCCGGCACGCTGCTTAGCGCCTGCGGACAAGCCGGCAACAATGCGGGAGGCGGCAATCAGAAAGATACGTTCAGCGTCGCCATGGTCACCGACGTCGGCGGCATTGACGACAAATCGTTCAACCAGTCGGCTTGGGAAGGGCTGCAAAAGTTCGGCAAAGACAACGGGCTTGAAAAAGGCCGCGGCGGCTACGACTACTTGCAGTCATCGAGCGACGCTGACTATGCCACGAACTTAAACAAGCTTGTGCGCAGCGACTTTGATTTGATTTTCGGCATCGGGTATTTGATGGGCGATGCGGTGAAAGAAGTCGCCAAGCAAAACCCGAAAAAACATTTCGCCATCGTCGATACCGTTGTTGATGAGCCAAATGTCGCCAGCATCACGTTCAAGGAGCATGAAGGCTCGTTCCTTGTCGGCGTTGTCGCCGGGCTAATGACGAAAACGAATAAAATCGGCTTTGTCGGCGGGATGGAAATTCCGTTGATCGAAAAATTCGAAAGTGGATTCCGCGCCGGCGTGAAAGCGGTCAATCCGAAGGCGACCGTGGAAGTGCAATACGCTGGGGCGTTCGACCAAGCGGATAAAGGGAAAGCGATCGCCTCGAGCATGTACGCTTCCGGCATCGATATCATCTACCATGCAGCTGGAGCGACTGGGAACGGCGTCTTCTCGGAAGCGAAAGATTTGAAGAAAAAAGATCCAAACCGCGAAATTTGGGTCATTGGCGTTGACAAAGACCAAGCGCCGGAAGGAGAAGTGAAAGTCGGCGGCAAAACGTACAACGTGACGCTGACATCGATGGTGAAACGCGTCGACGTCGCTGTCTATGACACGGCGAAACGGGCGAAAGAGGGCGACTTCCCAGGCGGCAAAACGATTGAGTACGGCTTGCCGGAAAACGGGGTCGGCATTGCCCCGACGCAAGACAACATTCCGGAGAACGTGTTAAAAACGGTCGACGAATGGAAGCAAAAAATTATCAACGGCGAAATCAAAGTGCCGACGAACCGGAAAGAGTACGAGCAGTTTGCTGCGACAATCAAATAAAGAACAAAGGCGAAGAAGGCTAGTGCGCGCCGCTAGCCTTCTTCAAAATCATGAAATGAAGGGCGGCCCGGTTTGCTGCCGCCTCTCATTTTGTGATTTTGACCTTGCCGCAGTAAGGAGTGAATCGCTTGGAATACGTGATTGAAATGCTCAATATCCGCAAAGTGTTTGGCACGTTTGTCGCCAACGACAACATTACGCTGCAAGTGAAAAAGGGGGAGATTCACGCCCTTCTTGGTGAAAACGGGGCTGGCAAATCGACGCTCATGAACGTGCTGTTCGGCTTATATCAGCCAGATGGCGGCGAAATCCGCGTCAAAGGGAAGCCGGTGCGCATCACCGACCCGAACGTCGCCAATGATCTTGGCATCGGTATGGTGCATCAGCACTTTATGCTCGTCGATACGTTCACGGTGACGGAAAACATCATTTTAGGCAGCGAGCCGACGCGAGCGGGAATGATCGATATGAAGCAGGCCGAGCAGGAAGTGCGCGAGCTGTCGGAACGGTACGGGCTGGCGGTCGACCCGGCGGCGAAGATCGCCGACATTTCCGTCGGCATGCAGCAGCGCGTCGAGATTTTAAAGACCTTATACCGCGGCGCCGATATTTTAATTTTTGACGAGCCGACAGCGGTCTTGACGCCGCAGGAAATTCGCGAGCTCATGCAAATTATGCGCACGCTCGTCCGCGAAGGAAAATCCATCATTTTAATTACGCACAAGCTCAAAGAAATTATGGAAGTGTGCGACCGCGTCACCGTCATCCGCCGCGGCAAAGGAATTGCGACGCTCAATGTGGCGGAGACGAATCCAAACGAACTGGCGGCGCTCATGGTCGGCCGCGAGGTGCAGTTTACGACCGCTAAGAAACCGGCTGAGCCGGGCAAACCCGTGTTGGAAATTCAAAATTTAGTCGTCAAGGACGCGCGCGGGGTCAAAGCGGTCAACGGTTTGAACTTGACGGTGCACGCCGGCGAGATCGTCGGCATTGCTGGAGTCGACGGCAACGGCCAGACCGAGCTCATTGAAGCCATAACCGGCTTGATCAAAGCTGAATCAGGGACAATCCGCCTCAACGGCCGAGACATTACGAATTTGCCGCCGCGCAAAATCATCGAAGCCGGCGTCGGCCATATTCCGCAAGATCGGCATAAGCACGGGCTTGTCCTTGACTTTCCGATCGGCGAAAACATGGTGCTGCAAACGTACTATCAGCCGCCGTACTCGAAACGGGGTCTGTTGAATTTTCAAGCCATTTACGAAAAAGCGCGCCGGCTCATCCGCGAGTTTGACGTGCGCACACCGGATGAGTATACGAAAGCGCGGGCGTTATCGGGCGGCAACCAGCAAAAAGCGATCATCGGACGCGAAGTCGATCGCGACCCGGATTTGTTGATCGCCGCCCAGCCGACGAGGGGGCTTGACGTCGGGGCGATTGAGTTTATTCACAAGCGGCTCATCGAACAGCGCGACCGTGGAAAAGCGGTGCTGCTCGTCTCGTTTGAGCTTGACGAAGTGATGAACGTCAGCGACCGGATCGCCGTCATTTATGAAGGAAAAATCGTCGCCATCGTCGATCCGAAAGAAACGACGGAGCAGGAGCTCGGGCTGTTGATGGCCGGAAGCAAACGGAAGGAAGCAGGTGTGTCGTGATGAAGTCGAATCGTCTCCAGCAATTTTTGATTCCATTGTTGGCCGTTCTTCTTGGCATGCTCGTCGGTTCGATCGTGATGCTTGCAAGCGGCTACAACCCGATCGCCGGCTTTGGCGCTCTCGTGTACGGAGCGTTTGGCGATCCGTACTATATCGGAGAAACGATCCGCCAGACGACGCCGTATATTTTAACCGGTCTGGCGGTGGCGTTTGCCTTTCGCACCGGCTTGTTTAACATCGGGGTCGAGGGGCAGTTGATCGTCGGTTGGCTGGCGGCCGTCTGGGTCGGAGTGTCCTTTGATTTGCCGAAGATCATTCATTTGCCGCTTGCCATTTTGGCTGCTGCGCTCGCCGGAGCGCTATGGGGCTTGATCCCGGGTGTGCTAAAGGCGTATTTGAAAGTGCATGAAGTCATTATTACGATCATGATGAACTATATCGCTTTGCATGTGACGAACGCCATCATCCGTTCGGTTTTGTCCGATGAAGGATTTAAATCAAAGCCGGTTAAGGAAAGTGCATCGCTTCATTCCGACTTTTTAGATGCCATCACGTACCATTCGACGATGCACTACGGCATTTTGATCGCCATTGCCGCCGCATTTGTCATGTGGTTTTTGCTTGAACGAACGACGAAAGGGTTTGAGCTGCGGGCGGTTGGGTTCAATCAGCATGCGTCGCAGTACGCTGGCATGAACGTGCGCACTAACATCATTTTAGCGATGGTCAT
The DNA here is from genome assembly GCF_001544315.1 of Geobacillus jurassicus NBRC 107829. GTDB lineage: Bacteria > Bacillota > Bacilli > Bacillales > Anoxybacillaceae > Geobacillus > Geobacillus jurassicus. Next base: position 56,420 of record NZ_BCQG01000015.1, on the reverse strand, counting down.
CTCCGGTGCTTTTGCCGGCGTCGCTGGCGCGATGGAAGGGCTTGGCACATTCGGAAACATTTCGACGAAGGCCGGCTTCACCGGCCTTGGGTTTGACGGCATCGCCGTTGCTTTGATCGGGGGCAACAACGCGTTTGGCATTTTGCTCTCCGCCTTGTTGTTTGGCGCACTGAAAGTCGGGGCGCTGGAAATGCCGTCAAGCGCCGGCGTGCCGACCGAACTTGTCGATATTATTATCGCGCTCATTATTTTCTTTGTTGCATCCAGCTACATGATCCGCTGGCTGTTATCTCGTTGGCAAAAGGGGGCGGAGTAAGTGAGCGTGTATGACGTATTGCAAACGATTGTCCCGACAACGATTTTCTTCGCGGCTCCCCTCATTTTCACCGCCCTTGGCGGCGTGTTTAGCGAACGATCCGGCGTCGTCAATATCGGGCTCGAAGGGTTGATGACCATCGGTGCGTTTGTCGGCGTTGTCTTTAATTTAACGTTTGCCGATCGGTTTGGCGAACTGACGCCGTGGCTTGCTTTATTGGCCGCCATGGCGGTCGGAGCCGTGTTTTCGTTGCTGCACGCCGTCGCTTCGGTTACGTTTCGCGCCGACCAGGTCGTGAGCGGGGTGGCGATCAACTTTTTGGCCCTCGGTTTGTCGTTGTTTTTAGTGAAAAAAATGTACGGCAAAGGGCAAACGGACCAAATTCAAGTCGGGTTTGACAAAATTGATGTGCCAGTGCTAAGCGACATACCGGTCATTGGCCCGCTGTTGTTTTCCAATGCGTACGTGCCGTCGTATATTGCTATTGTGTTGGCGTTTGTGTCATGGTACGTCATTTACAAAACACCGTTTGGCTTGCGGTTGCGCGCGGTCGGGGAACATCCGATGGCGGCGGATACGATGGGGATTAACGTCGCCAAAATGCGCTACATCGCTGTCATGATCAGCGGGGCGCTCGGCGGGTTGGGCGGCGCGGTGTACGCGACGATCATCTCGCGCGACTTCAGCCATGCGACGATCTCCGGGCACGGGTTTATGGCGCTTGCGGCGATGATTTTCGGCAAATGGCATCCGATCGGCGCGATGGGGGCGGCGCTCTTTTTCGGGTTGGCGCAAAGCTTAAGCATCGTCGGGCAGACGATTCCGTTTTTGAAAAACGTCCCGACCGTTTACTTGCTCATTGCCCCGTATGCGCTCACGATTTTGGCGCTCGCTGGCTTCATCGGCCGCGCTGAGGCGCCGAAAGCGGCTGGCACGCCATATATCAAAGGGAAACGGTGACGAAAACGGCTGTCCGAGAAAGCGGACGGCCGTTTTTTTGATATGGTGCACCGGATGGATCGATTTGCATTTTTCGCTTGGCAAAAGGTATATTGTTGATAAGGGATCTTACAATAAACTTAGTGCACTCTTGTGAAGAGAAAAAGTAAGGAGGAGTTGGGTTGATCGACGAAAAAGTAACAGCGGTCGGACCGGTTCGCGTCCATACGATTTCGACCGATAAGTACAAAACGAACACGATTGTTTGGAAAATGAAAGCGCGCCTTGCCAAAGAGACGGTCACGTTGCGCGCGCTCTTGCCATACGTCTTGCAAAGCGGCACGGCTGACTACCCGAGCGTCAAGGCGCTGCGCACCTATTTGGATGAACTGTACGGGGCGACGCTGAATGTCGATTTAACGAAAAAAGGCGAACACCATATCATGACGATTCGCATCGATGTCGCCAATGAACGGTTTTTGCCGGAACAAACGCCCCTTTTGGAGAAAGCGCTTCAGCTGCTGGCCGATCTTCTTTTCCGACCGGCACTTGACGGCGGCCGGTTTGTTTCCGATATCGTCGAGCAGGAGAAACGGGCGTTAAGCCAGCGCATCCAAGCGGTGTACGATGACAAAATGCGTTATGCGAACATGCGCCTCGTGCAAGAAATGTGCAAAGGCGAGCCGTACGCCCTCTCGCCAAACGGCGAGCTCGAGGATGTCGACGCCATCACGCCGGAAGGGTTGTACCGCTATTATGAACGGGCGCTGGCCGAAGATGAGTTGGATTTATACGTCATCGGCGACGTTGCAGAAGAGGCGGTGCTCGCCGCGGTGAAGCAGCGTTTCTCCTTGCCGGACCGCACGCAGCCGGCGCGCTCTCCATCTGCTTCCGTTCAAGCGCGCAAGGAAGTGAACGAAGTCATCGAGCGGCAAGATGTGAAACAAGGAAAGCTCAACATCGGTTACCGGACGAACGTAACGTACGAAGATGACGATTATTACGCCTTGCAGCTGTTTAACGGCATTTTCGGCGGCTTTTCTCATTCCAAGCTGTTCATCAACGTCCGTGAGAAGGCAAGCCTTGCCTATTATGCCGCCTCGAGGCTGGAAAGCCATAAGGGGCTTTTGCTGGTCATGTCCGGCATTGAACCGGCCAATTACGAGAAGGCGCGCCGCATCATCGACGAGCAAATGCAGGCGATGAAAAACGGCGATTTCACTGACGAAGAAATGTCGCAGACGAAAGCGGTCATCCGCAACCAGCTGCTTGAGACGCTTGATACGCCGCGCGGGCTTGTGGAGGTGTTGTACCATAACGTCGTCTCGACGCGGAAGCGCCCGCTTAACGAATGGCTTGTCGGCACCGATCAAGTGACGCGCGAGGATGTTGTGCGCGTCGCTGGCAAGATGGAGCTTGATACGGTGTACTTTTTGACCGGAATGGAGGCGACGGAAGATGGAAAAACAGGTGTATGAAACGCTTCAGGAAGAGCTGTTTTACGAAAAAATGGACAACGGGCTGGATGTGTACATTTTGCCGAAAAAAGGATTCAACAAAACGTACGCGACATTTACGACGAACTACGGTTCCGTCGACAATCAGTTCGTCCCGCTCGGCAAAACGGAGATGAAGCGCGTTCCGGACGGCATCGCCCATTTTTTGGAGCATAAGCTGTTTGAAAAAGAAGACGGCGACGTGTTCCAGCAGTTCAGCAAACAAGGCGCCTCGGCGAACGCCTTTACGACGTTCACCCGCACCGCCTATTTGTTCTCAAGCACGGACAATGTGGAGAAAAACTTGGAAACGTTGATCGATTTTGTGCAAAGCCCGTATTTTTCCGACAAGACGGTGGAAAAAGAAAAAGGGATCATCGGCCAGGAAATCCGAATGTACGACGACAACCCGGACTGGCGCGTCTATTTTGGCGCCATCGAAAGCATGTATCACAACCATCCGGTCAAAATCGACATCGCCGGCACGGTCGAATCGATCGCCCAAATTACAAAAGAGCTGCTGTATGAATGCTATGAAACGTTTTACCATCCGAGCAACATGCTTTTGTTTGTCGTCGGCCCGGTCGATGAACAAAAAATCATGCAGCAAATCCGCGACAACCAAGCGAAAAAGTCGTTCCCCGACGCCCCGAAGGTGAAGCGGTTCACGTATGAAGAGCCAAGCGGTGTGGCGGAAAAGAAAAAAGTGATTCCGATGCACGTGCAGACGAACAAATGCTTTGTCGGCATTAAAGCGCCGTCCGTGCCTGACGCCGGCGAGCAAAAACTTCGTCACGAGCTCGCGTTTCATGTGCTGCTTGATTACTTGTTCGGCAAAAGCTCGCCGCATTACGAGCGGCTGTACCGAGAAGGGCTGATCGACGATACGTTCATGTACGACTATACAGAAGAGCGCGAATTCGGCTTTGCCCTTGTCGGCGGCGATACAAGGGACGCCGACCGGCTTGCGTCGGAAGTCCAAACGGTGCTGCTCTCCTTTTCCGCGGATACAGTCAAAAAGGAAGAGTTTGAACGGGTGAAAAAGAAAAAAATCGGCGCCTTTTTGCGCGCTTTGAACTCGCCGGAATACATCGCCAACCAGTTCACGCGCTACGCGTTTTACGGCGCCAGCCTGTTTGACATTTTGCCGGCGCTTTCATCGCTTACAATGGACGACATGGCGGCGGTTGCCTCTTCTTGCTTCCGCGAGTCGAAAATCGCTGTTTGCCAAGTCGTTCCAAAAGGGCAATGAGGCATCCTTCCTGCGAAGGATGCTTTTTTGCGGCAAAGAGGGGGAGGTTTCCATGCGCTACGCTTTGATCACCGGGGCATCCGGAGGCATCGGGCAAAGCATCGCCCGCGCGCTTGCTGAGGCGGGTTACGGGCTGTTTCTTCATTACTACCGGCGGCGGGCGCCGGTTGAATCGTTAAAAGCAGAGCTAGTCGGCACGCACGTTGTGCCGATTGAGGCCGATTTGTCGGCGCCAACGGGGGTAGACGAGCTGCTTTCGCGAATTGACCGCCCGATTGAAGCCATTATTTACAACAGCGGGGCGAGCTATTACGGGTTGTTGACTGACATGAACGATGAACTGATCGAACGGATGGTGCGGCTTCATATGACAAGCCCGGCGTTGCTCATCAAAAGACTGATTCCATCGATGGTGGCGAGAAAGCGCGGCCATATTGTGTTCATTTCCTCGATTTGGGGATTGTGCGGCGCGTCATGCGAGGCGGTGTATTCGATGACAAAGGGCGGGCAGAACGCGTTTGCCAAGGCGCTCGCCAAGGAGCTTGCCCCAAGCGGCATCCGCGTCAATGCTGTTGCGCCGGGGGCGATTGATACGGATATGCTGCGGTCGTTCAGCGCTGAGGAGCTTAAAGCGCTCGCTGACGAAATCCCCGCGGGCCGGCTCGGCACTCCGGATGAGGTGGCGAAAACGGTGGTGTTTTTGCTGTCGGACGCCGCTTCGTACATCACCGGCCAAGTCATTTCCGTCAACGGCGGCTGGTATTGCTGAACGTATATTTTCCGGTCCAGCAGGCAAACTATCCTTGAAACGTTCAACAAGGAGGGATTGACATGTCGGTACTGGATAACTTTGAACAATGGAAAGACTTTTTGGCGGAGCGTTTAGAACAAGCGCAACAGCAAGGATTGACTCAGCAAGTGATCTCGGACGTCGCTTACCAAATCGGGGACTATTTGGCGAAAAACGTCGACCCGAAAAACCCGGAAGAACGGGTGCTCGCTGACCTTTGGAGCGTTGCGGATGAAAAAGAGCAGCACGCCCTTGCCAACATGATGGTCAAGCTTGTCCAACAAAAATAATCACCCGGCAAAAAGAGAGGGGGTTCCCTCTCTTTTTTCTTCCTCCTTTTCGGTTGCTTTTCCATTTGCGATTATAGTAGTATGAACTTAGCATAAGGCGTTCGTGTGGACATCGGCAAGGGAGGAGACGGGATGGGCAAGCAGGAATGGTATTTGGAATATGAAATTCATGTCAACCGCCCGGGGCTCTTAGGCGATGTCGCTTCGTTGCTCGGCATGTTGTCCATTAACATCGTGACGATCAACGGTGTTCGGGATTCGCGCCGCGGCATGCTGCTTTTGTGCGACAATAACGAGCAAATTGAACGGCTGGCGACGATCTTGCGGACGATGGACAACATTACGGTGACGAAACTGCGCCAGCCGAAGCTGCTCGACCGCCTCGCCGTCCGCCATGGCCGCTACATCCAGCGCGATGCTGATGACAAAAAAACGTTCCGCTTTGTCCGCGATGAACTTGGACTGCTTGTCGATTTTATGGCGGAAATTTTTAAAGAAAAAGGACACAAGCTCATCGGCATCCGCGGGATGCCGCGCGTCGGCAAGACGGAGTCGATCGTCGCCGCCAGCGTGTGCGCCAACAAACGATGGCTGTTTGTGTCATCCACCTTGATCAAACAGACGGTGCGCACGCAGCTGATGGAAGATGAGTACAGCGAGGACAACATTTTCATTATCGACGGCATCGTCTCAAGGCGCCGGGGGAATGAGCAGCACTGGCAGCTCATTCGCGAGCTCATGCGCCTTGAGGCGACAAAAGTCGTGGAGCATCCGGACATGTTTGTCCGCCATACGGAGTACACTCTTGATGATTTTGATTACATTATTGAGCTGCGCCATGAACCGGACGAAGATATTTCCTATGAAGCGATTGACCGCCCATCTTTGTTGGGCGGCGACGGGTTTTCTGAATTTGGGTTTTAATTTGAAAAAGTGGAAGGTGTTGGCCGTTGACGGAACTAGGGAAACGTTTGCGGGAAGCGCGGGAAGAAAAAAATATGAGTTTGGACGAGCTGCAAGAGATGACGAAAATTCAAAAACGTTATTTAATTGGCATCGAAGAGGGAAACTACGCCATCATGCCGGGCAACTTTTACGTGCGCGCCTTCATCCGGCAATACGCCGAAGCGGTCGGACTCGACCCGGACGAGCTGTTTGAACAGTATAAACAAGACATTCCGCAGTCTTATCAAGATGACATTCCGCAGACGCTGTCGCGCGTAAAGACGCGCCAGCAATTGTCGGCCGAGGGGGCGAAGTGGCTTGATTGGCTGCCGAAAGTGATTGTCGCGGCGGTCGTCATCGGGGCGGCTGTCCTCGTTTGGGTGTTGCTCCAGCGCGGCGCCGTCAATGAGCCGCCGACAAAGACAAGCCCAAAAACAGCGGAGGTCGAAAAGCCGAAACATTCGCCGCTTGAGCAGGCGGAAAAACAGGAACAGACGAAGGAGCCAAAGAACGGTGCAGGCGGAGAAAACGAGCAGCCAACGCCCGCTGACAAAGAGGAAAAGCCGACTTCACCAGCTATGGCGCTCAATGTGACGGAAAAAAGCGGCAATACGGCGACCATCGAGGTGGAAAATGCCGGTTCTTTTTCCATCGAATTAACGTCCAAAGGGGCGTCATGGGTGGCAGTATACAATACGAAAGGCCATACGTTTTACAGCGGCAACTTGACAAACGGACAGACGAAAACGTTCGATTTGTCGGCGGAAAGCGAAGTATGGGTGAGAATCGGACGCACGCCTGACGTCGACATGAAAGTAAACGGCCAGCCGTTTGCCTATCCGTTTGCCCCACAAGACAAGGTGTTCCAAAAACTGCGGTTCATCCTGAAAAAATGACGGCAAGAGGCGGCTTTTTTGCGGAAAGGAAGCCGCTTCTTTGTCCGAACAGATGTTGACTAGCGGAGGTATTCGTTGTGAACTTGCCGAATAAAATTACAATAGCGCGCATCATGCTCATTCCGTTCTTTTTGATCGTGATGCTCGTCCCGCTCGGATGGGGAAGCGTTCATATCGGTGGGACGGAGCTTCCGGTCGCTCATCTTGTCGGCGCGCTCATTTTCATCGTTGCTTCAACGACCGATTGGATTGACGGCTATTATGCCCGCAAGTACGGGCTCGTGACGAACTTGGGCAAGTTTTTGGATCCGCTTGCCGATAAATTGCTTGTGTCGGCGGCGCTCGTCGTGCTTGTTGAGCTCGGGGCGGCTCCATCCTGGATGGTGATCGTGATCATCAGCCGCGAGTTTGCTGTCACCGGGCTGCGGCTCGTGCTGGCCGGCGAGGGGGAAGTCGTCGCCGCCAACATGCTCGGCAAAATCAAAACATGGACGCAAATTGTCGCCATTTCCGCCTTATTGTTACATAACTTCCCATTCTCGCTCATTCCGTTCCCGTTTGCTGATTTGGCGTTGTGGGTGGCGGTCATTTTCACGATTTGGTCCGGATGGGATTATTTCGCGAAAAATAAACATGCGTTTTCCCATTCGAAATAGCCGGCCGAAAAAGGAGGAGAAGGTTCGTTGAATGCGGAGATCATTGCCGTCGGCTCTGAGCTGCTGCTTGGGCAAATCGCCAATACGAACGCCCAGTTTTTGTCGCAGCAGCTCGCCGCCCTCGGCATTAACGTCTATTTCCATACGGTCGTCGGCGACAACGCCGGCCGCCTCGAACAGGCGGTGAAAACGGCGCAAACGAGAGCGAACCTCATCATTTTCACCGGCGGCCTCGGTCCGACGAAGGATGATTTGACGAAGGAGACGATCTCTCGTTTGCTTGGCCGCCGGCTCGTGATCGACGAGGAAGCTTTGCGGGAGATTGAAGCGTATTTTGTCCGCACGAACCGGCCGATGACGGAAAACAATAAAAAGCAGGCGCTCGTCTTGGAAGGATCGACAGTGCTGAAAAACGAGCACGGCATGGCGCCGGGGATGGCGCTGACCATTGACGGTATTACGTACATGTTGCTGCCCGGGCCGCCGAAAGAAATGCAGCCGATGTTCACAAAATACGGAAGCGCCTTTTTGCGCCGCACGTTTTCGCTTTCCGAGCGCATCGAGTCGCGCGTGCTCCGCTTTTTCGGCATCGGCGAATCGGCGCTCGAGACGGCGATTGCCGATTTGATCGACGCCCAGTCGAACCCGACGATCGCGCCGCTCGCCAATGACAGCGAAGTGACGCTCCGCCTGACGGCGAAGCACCGGGATGAGGAGGAGGCGAAGCGGCTGCTTGATGAGGTGGAAGCGGCCATTTTGGCGCGCGTCGGCCGCTACTGCTACGGATATAATGACGAAACGTTGTTTACGAAAACGCTCGAGCGGTTAAAAGAAAGAGGATGGACGATCGCGTCGGCCGAAAGCTTGACCGGCGGCCTGTTCCTTGAGCAGCTCACCTCCATCCCAGGTGCGTCGCAAGTGGCAAAAGGCGGTGTCATCTGCTACACGAACGGCGTGAAAGAAGAGGTGCTCGGTGTACCGCGGCTGTTGCTTGAGGCGGAAGGGGCGGTGAGCGAGCCGTGCGCTCGCCTGCTTGCTGAAAACGTCCGTACGATGTGCAATGCCGATGTCGGCATCAGCTTCACCGGCGTCGCCGGCCCCGATCCGCTTGAGGGCCACCCGCCCGGCACCGTGTATGTCGGCATCGCCATCCGCGGCCGCGACACGACCGTCCACCGTCTCACGTTATCCGGCACGCGCGATGCCATTCGCGTCCGCACCGCCAAATACGGTTGCTTTTTTCTCCTTGAGATGCTCGCGACCGGCCGTTGACCGGCCGCCCCTTCCTTGAACATCCCTCCACCGCACATCATTTTTCCACCGCATGGCATGGCGATTGTTGCTAGTTTCCCCATTGAAAAAACGAATAAATGTTCGTTTTTTGCTTGGCAACGGCCGCAAAACGCGGTATAGTATAAGTAGTCCTAGAATAAGGAGGAGTAGGTTAGTGAACCAAGATCGTCAGGCTGCATTGGAGCAGGCGTTGAAACAAATTGAACGACAGTTTGGCAAGGGGGCCATCATGAAGCTCGGCGAGCAAGCTGACCGCAAAGTGTCGGTCGTGCCGAGCGGCTCGCTGGCGCTCGACATCGCGTTAGGCGTCGGCGGCTATCCGCGCGGGCGGATTGTGGAAATTTACGGCCCGGAATCGTCCGGGAAAACGACCGTTGCCCTTCACGCGATCGCTGAGGTGCAAAAGCGGGGCGGGCAAGCAGCTTTCATCGATGCAGAGCATGCGCTCGATCCGATTTATGCCCAAAAATTAGGGGTCAATATTGATGAATTGCTGCTTTCCCAGCCTGACACGGGCGAGCAGGCGCTCGAAATCGCCGAAGCGCTCGTGCGAAGCGGCGCGGTCGATATTATCGTCATCGACTCGGTGGCGGCGCTTGTGCCGAAAGCGGAAATTGAAGGGGAGATGGGCGACGCCCATGTCGGCTTGCAAGCCCGGCTCATGTCGCAGGCGCTTCGCAAGCTGTCCGGCGCCATTAACAAATCGAAAACGATCGCCATCTTCATCAACCAAATTCGCGAAAAAGTCGGCGTCATGTTCGGCAATCCGGAGACGACGCCGGGCGGGCGGGCGCTCAAGTTTTACGCTTCCGTCCGCCTAGAGGTGCGCCGCGCTGAGCAAATCAAGCAAGGCAACGATATGGTCGGCAACAAAACGAAAATCAAAGTCGTCAAAAACAAAGTCGCGCCGCCGTTTAAAACGGCTGACGTCGACATTATGTACGGCGAAGGCATTTCCCGCGAAGGGGAAATCATCGATATGGCGTCCGAACTGGACATCGTGCAAAAAAGCGGTTCGTGGTATTCGTACAAAGACGAGCGGCTCGGCCAAGGGCGGGAGAACGCGAAACAATTTTTGAAAGAAAACCCGCACATCGCCGATGAAATCGCCCGCGCCATCCGCCAGCATTACGGCATTGATGTCGAAGAGGGAACGAGCGAACCGCAGCAAGACGAGTTCGGGCTGCTTGAGGAATAACTGCGCAAGGCGTCCTGGCAAGCTGCCGGGGCGCCTTTTTCCATTCGCACGCCTGCGAAGGAGGGCGGTGAGCCCAAAAAGAACGGCGGGCGAAACGGTCTTTTTCCGTTGTCATCCTCTAGGCGCGCCCGCCTGCCGCCAAAGCCGAGGGCTGGGGCGCGCCGGTGTAATATCTTGACAATTCATGTTGCCGCCTTTACAATGAACATGTATATTTGTCCATACGCCCGCCCGCTGCGGCGGACCGCCTTCGTGCGGAGGGCTGCGCGGGCGATTGCCATGCCAAGCGACTGATCATGTATTGAAAACGGAAATGTCCATTTGCGCCGGCTATGGCGGTGCGAAGAGAGAGCGAGAGAAAACCGAACAGCAAGAGGAGGTGAAACGATGGGCTCGATCATCATCTCCGCTTTGCTTGCCTTAGTCGTTGGTGCCGTTGTTGGCTTTTTTGTCCGCAAATCGATTGCCGAAGCGAAAATCGGCGGAGCGAAAGCCGCTGCCGAACAGCTGATTGAGGAGGCGAAACGCGAGGCGGACGCCTTGAAAAAAGAGGCGCTTCTCGAAGCGAAAGACGAGATTCATAAACTGCGCACGGAGGCGGAGCGCGACATCCGCGACCGGAGAAGCGAGCTCCAAAAACAAGAAAACCGCCTGATGCAAAAGGAGGAAAATCTCGACCGCAAAGATGAAGCGCTCAACAAACGCGAGGCGCTGCTTGAGGCGAAGGAAGAAGCGTTGAACGAAAGACAACAGCATATTGAACAAATGGAAAGCAAAGTGGAAGCGCTCGTCAAACAACAACAAGCCGAACTTGAACGCATTTCCGGCCTGACGCGCGACGATGCCCGCCAGCTCATTTTAGAGCGCGTCGAGAAAGAGCTGTCGCATGAGATTGCGATGATGATCAAAGAGGCGGAAACGCGGGCGAAAGAGGAAGCGGACAAGCGGGCGAAGGCGATTTTGTCGCTTGCCATCCAGCGCTGTGCCGCTGACCATGTCGCCGAAACGACCGTTTCCGTCGTCAATTTGCCGAACGACGAAATGAAAGGGCGAATCATCGGGCGCGAAGGGCGGAACATCCGCACGCTCGAGACGTTGACCGGCATCGATTTGATCATCGACGATACGCCGGAGGCGGTCATTTTGTCCGGATTTGACCCGATCCGCCGCGAGACAGCGCGCATCGCGCTCGATAAGCTTGTGCAGGATGGCCGCATCCATCCGGCGCGCATTGAGGAAATGGTCGAAAAGGCGCGCCGCGAAGTGGATGAGCATATCCGCGAAGTCGGCGAACAGACGACGTTTGAAGTCGGTGTTCACGGCTTGCATCCGGATTTGATCAAAATTTTAGGGCGGCTCAAGTTCCGAACGAGCTACGGGCAAAACGTCTTAAAACACTCGGTAGAAGTGGCGTTTTTAGCCGGACTGATGGCGGCCGAGCTCGGGGAGGACGAAATGCTGGCGCGCCGGGCCGGCTTGCTTCATGACATTGGGAAAGCGATCGATCACGAAGTGGAAGGAAGCCATGTGGAAATCGGCGTTGAGCTGGCGACGAAGTATAAAGAACATCCGGTCGTCATCAACAGCATCGCCTCCCACCATGGCGACACTGAACCGACGTCGGTCATCGCCGTGCTTGTCGCGGCAGCCGATGCGCTGTCGGCGGCGCGACCGGGAGCGCGCAGTGAAACGCTGGAAAACTATATCCGTCGTCTAGAGAAGCTTGAAGAAATCGCCGAATCGTACGAAGGCGTAGAAAAATCGTACGCCATTCAAGCCGGGCGTGAAGTGCGCATTATGGTCAAACCGGATATGATCGACGATTTGGAAGCGCACCGGCTGGCGCGTGACATCCGCAAACGGATCGAAGAAGAGCTCGATTACCCGGGCCATATTAAAGTGACGGTCATCCGCGAAACGCGGGCGGTCGAATACGCGAAATAAAGTGGCTATTGCCACTTTCTTTTTTTGTGCGTAAAATAGGAGGGTATAACGATGCGTAGATGGGCGAAAGGCGATATTTTTCGTTTAGAAAGGGATCACGGATGAGAATTTTATTTATCGGCGACGTCGTCGGCTCGCCGGGGCAAAAAATGGTGGAGCACTATTTGCCAAAGCTGAAGGAAAAACACCGGCCGGACGTCGTTGTGATCAACGGCGAAAACGCTGCCGGCGGGAAAGGGATCACTGAACCGATTTACCGGGCGTTTCTCGCTTCGGGCGCTCATGTTGTCACTTTAGGGAATCACGCATGGGATAAGCGCGATATTTTTGAGTTTATCGATCAAGCGAAAGCGCTCATCCGCCCGGCCAATTACCCGCCTGGCACGCCGGGAAAAGGGATCGTCTACGTGCCGACCGAGCACGGCGAGGCGGCGGTCATCAATTTGCAAGGACGAGCGTTTTTGCCGGCCATTGACTGCCCGTTTCAAAAAGCGGATGAATTGATCGCCGACGCTTCGGCGCGCACGCCGGTCATCATCGTCGATTTCCATGCTGAGGCGACGAGCGAAAAACAGGCGATGGGCTGGTACCTAGACGGCCGTGTATCCGCCGTCATCGGGACGCATACGCACGTTCAGACGGCCGATAACCGCATTTTGCCAAAAGGCACGGCGTACATTACCGATGTCGGCATGACTGGGCCGTATGACGGCATTTTAGGCGTCGACCGGGAGGCGGTGTTGCGCAAATTTTTAACCGGGCTGCCGGTTCGTTTCGGCGTCAAGGAAGGAAGAAGCCAGCTGAACGCCGTTTATGTCGATGTAGATGAACAAAGCGGGCGGGCGCTCCGCATAGAACGGTTGATCATTAATGATGACCACCCTTATTTTGAATAGTCCGTTTTTTAAAAATTTTTAAAAACAGGCTCCTCCTATGCAGGAATAGTTGTCGAAACAGTGAATATAGTTACAGTGAGGACCTTTTACCGAAATCATTTTCCAAGGAAACGAGGGAGGAGCTAGAAATGGAAATATTAAAAGTTTCAGCAAAATCGAATCCGAACTCTGTAGCTGGTGCACTTGCCGGGGTGCTGCGCGAGCGCGGCGCGGCGGAAATTCAAGCGATCGGCGCAGGTGCATTGAACCAAGCCGTTAAGGCAGTAGCGATCGCACGAGGGTTTGTGGCACCGAGCGGTATGGACTTGATTTGCATTCCGGCGTTTACGGATATTATCATTGACGGGGAAGAGCGGACAGCAATCAAATTGATTGTCGAACCTCGTTAATTGGATGATCGGCCAATGGTGATATATAACCTGTTGGCGCCTTCGGCTGCGAAGGCAGGCAGGTTATTTTTTGCTTTTTCAAGGGGGAAATGAAATGATCTTCGATGCACATTGCGATGCGTTGATGAAGTTATGGCAGAATCGGTCGCTGTCGTTTCGCGATGGAGCTTCGCTTCACGTCACTCTTTCGGGAATGGTGGAAGCAGGGGTGAAAGTGCAATGCTTTGCCGTCTACATACCGGAAACGGTGTCGGAGGAAGCACGGTTCACTGTGGCGCTCGAGATGGTGGACATCTTCTTTACCCGCATTATCGATGCGTTTCCGTCCGTGAAGTTCGTGCGGACAAAACGGGACATCGCCGCCCTTAAAGAAGGGGAAATCGGGGCGATGTTGACGCTGGAAGGCTGCGACGCCATCGGCGCCAACCTTGTCAAGCTGAAGACGCTCCTTCGCCTCGGCGTCGCTTCGGTTGGCTTGACGTGGAACTTCTCAAACGCCGTTGCCGATGGAGCGTGGGAGAAGCGCGGCGCCGGGTTGACGGCGTTTGGCCGGCAAGTCGTTGAGCTTCTTAATGAAGCAAAACGATGGGTCGACGTGTCCCACTTATCGGAGAAAGCGTTTTGGGATGTCATCGAGATGGCTCGGTTCCCAATCGCTTCCCATTCCAATGTCCATCGTCTATGCCCGCATCCGCGCAACTTAACCGACGAGCAAATCAAAGCGCTGATCGAAAAAGACGGCATGATTGGTGTGAATTTCGTCCCGTACTTTTTGACGACGAACAAAAGCGGGGCGGCGATCGCCGATGTGCTTCGTCATCTCGACCATATATGTGCGCTCGGAGGGGAAACCAACGTCGGGTTCGGCTCCGACTTTGATGGCATAACGGAGACGGTCGCCGGTCTTGGAACGGTGCGGGAATATGCGCGGCTTGTCAACGAGTTGTACAAGCATTACTCCGCCGAGCAGGCGGCCCGTTTTTTATTCGGCAACTTCTACGCCCATTTGCCGGAGTGACGAATATCACTGAGTATCGGCTCTGCGTATCCTAGAATAGAAGACAGGGCATCGGCGGAGCCGCCCGAAAAAGGCGTCCAAAATGGTAGTTTCCTTGTCAGAAAAGTGGTACAATAGTAGCGAAAGGCTGGAGTGAACATAAAGGGGTGTAAAGCATGATTGAACAGCTGTCATGGAAGGTAGGCGGCCAGCAAGGGGAAGGAATTGAAAGCACAGGAGAAATTTTCTCCACAGCGCTGAACCGCCTTGGGTATTACTTATATGGATACCGCCATTTTTCTTCACGCATCAAAGGGGGGCATACGAACAACAAAATCCGCGTCAGCACGAAGCCGGTGCGGGCGGTCGCCGATGATTTGGACATCTTGGTGGCGTTCGACCAGGAGACGATTGACTTCAACTTCCACGAGCTTCATAGCGGCGGCATCGTCATTGCGGACGCCAAATTCAATCCGGTGATTCCGGAAGGAAAAGGAGTGGCGCTTTACGCCGTTCCGTTCACCGATATCGCCACACAGCTTGGCAACCCGCTGATGAAAAACATGGTCGCCATCGGCGCAACGAGCGCGGTGCTGGATTTGGACGCCGCCGTGTTCGAAAGCGTTGTCGTTGACACATTTGGACGCAAAGGAGCGCAAGTTGTCGGGAAAAATATGGAAGCGATTCGCGCCGGTGCGCAATATATGAAAGACGAGCTCAACGGCCAGGCGAAAACGATGAAACTAGCCAAAGCCGACGGCAAACGGAGAATGTTCATGATCGGCAACGACGCCATCGCTTTGGGCGCCATTGCCGGCGGAGCGCGCTTTATGGCCGCCTATCCGATCACCCCGGCTTCGGAAATTATGGAATACTTGATTAAAAAGCTGCCGGATTTTGGGGGCGCGGTCATCCAGACGGAAGATGAAATCGCCGCCTGTACGATGGCGATCGGCGCCAACTATGCCGGCGTTCGGGCGTTCACCGCTTCCGCCGGACCGGGGCTGTCGCTCATGGCGGAAGCGATTGGACTAGCCGGCATGACGGAAACGCCGCTTGTCGTCGTCGACACGCAGCGAGGCGGCCCGAGCACTGGCTTGCCGACGAAGCAAGAACAATCGGACTTGCTCGCCATGATTTATGGCACACACGGGGAGATTCCGAAAATCGTCATGGCGCCAAGCACGGTCGAAGAAGCGTTTTACGATATGGCGGAAGCGTTTAACCTAGCCGAGGAATATCAATGTCCGGTCATTTTCCTGTCGGATTTGCAGCTGTCGCTCGGAAAGCAGACGGTCGAGCCGCTTGATTACGACCGGGTGGAAATCCGCCGCGGCAAGCTGATGAATGGTGAGCTGCCGCCGCTTCCGGACAAAGACAATTTCAAACGGTATGAAATCACGCCGGACGGCGTTTCGCCGCGGGTGCTGCCGGGGACAAAATACGGCATCCACCATGTCACCGGGGTCGAGCATGCAGAAACAGGCCGCCCGTCAGAGACGGCGGCGAACCGCCGGGCGCAAATGGAAAAGCGGATGCGCAAACTCGAGCACATTCATTTCCCGACGCCGGTGCACAAACAACTCCGCCACGAAGAGCCAGATTTGCTTTTGATCGGCTTTTTATCGACGCGCGGGGCGATCGAAGAGGCGATGGAGCGCCTCGAGCAAGACGGTGTCAAAGTCAACCATGCGCACATTCGTTTGCTTCATCCGTTCCCGGTCGATGACATCCGGCCGCTTGTCGAAAAAGCGAAGCGGGTCGTCGTCGTCGAACAAAATGCAACCGGGCAGCTGGCCAACCTGTTGAAAATGAACGTCGGGCATGCCGACAAAATCGCCAGCGTCTTGAAATTCGACGGCAATCCGTTCTTGCCGGGCGATGTCTATACTAAATGCAAGGAGTTGTTAGCACAATGGCCACCTTTAAAGATTTCCGCAATGATGTAAAGCCGAACTGGTGCCCGGGTTGCGGCGACTTTTCCGTGCAGGCCGCCATTCAGCGCGCCGCCGCCAATCTTGGATTGGAGCCGCACCAGCTGGCGGTCATTTCCGGGATCGGCTGTTCGGGGCGCATCTCCGGCTACATTCACTCTTACGGCTTCCACGGCACGCATGGCCGTGTTCTGCCGCTTGCACAAGGAGTGAAAATGGCGAACCGTGATTTGACGGTGATCGCCGCCGGTGGCGACGGCGACGGGTTTGCCATTGGCATGGGCCATACCGTCCACGCCATTCGCCGCAACATCGACATTACGTACATCGTCATGGACAACCAAATTTACGGATTGACGAAAGGGCAAACATCCCCGCGCAGCGCTGCCGGCTTTCAAACGAAAAGCACGCCGTACGGGTCGATCGAGCCGGCGCTGTCGCCGCTCGAAATCGCCTTGAGCGCCGGAGCGACGTTTGTTGCGCAAGGCTTCTCAAGCGATTTAAAAGAATTGACGAGCTTGATTGAAGAAGGCGTCAAGCATAAAGGCTTTGCGCTCATCAACGTCTTCAGCCCGTGCGTCACGTACAACAAAGTGAACACGTACGAGTGGTTCAAAGAGCGGCTCGTCAAGATAAGCGACATTGAAGGGTATGACCCGTCCGACCGCGAGAAGGCGATGCAGACGGTCATGAAATACGATGGGCTTGTCACCGGGATTATTTACCAAAACAAAGAACAAAAGTCGTACCAAGAACTTGTGCCGGGCTACAGCGAGACGCCGCTTGCCGAGGCGGAGCTGAAAATGAGCAAAGAAAAGTTCGCCGAACTCGTGGCAGAGTTTATGTAAAATATGGAAACAACCCACACCCGACGGGGGCTTGCCTCATCGGGTGTTTTTTTGCTATGATGACATGTTCTGGGCTTCCGGAACAATTCCCATTGTGTTTCTTGGCAGTTGACGATATACTATGGTAGTGTGTAGTTGGAAGAAATTTGCCGAGAACCATCCATGATGTTGGCAGAAAGGAGATGGAGATTGCGATGAACGAAAAACAACGTTTGGAGCAAACAGGACAAATCAAAACGGAAAGCCATCCAGCGGACAGAAAATCCGCCTTGGAGCGGCTGAAAGAAAAAACGACGAAAGACTACGAGAAATATTTCACGAGCGTATTTATTCCGCCGAACTTAAAAGAGGCGAAAAAGCGCGGCAAAGAGGAAGTCAAATACGTGAAAGACTTTGCCATTCCTGAAGAGTTTCGCGGCATGGGGCGCGGGCGGAAGTTTTACATCCGCACGTACGGCTGTCAAATGAATGAACACGACACGGAAGTGATGGCCGGCATTTTCATGGCGCTCGGCTATGAGCCAACGGACCGCCCGGAAGAGGCAAACGTCATTTTGCTCAACACGTGTGCGATTCGCGAAAACGCGGAAAACAAAGTATTTGGCGAGCTCGGCTACTTGAAACCGCTCAAAACGACGAACCCGGATTTGCTACTGGGCGTGTGCGGCTGTATGTCGCAAGAAGAATCGGTCGTCAATAAAATTTTAAAGCAATACCAATACGTCGACCTCATTTTCGGCACGCACAACATCCATCGTCTGCCGTACATTTTGCATGAGGCGTACATGTCGAAAGAAATGGTCGTCGAAGTATGGTCGAAAGAAGGCGACGTCGTCGAAAACTTGCCGAAAGTGCGCAAAGGGAAGATTAAAGCGTGGGTCAACATTATGTACGGCTGCGACAAGTTTTGCACGTACTGCATCGTTCCGTACACGCGCGGCAAGGAGCGGAGCCGCCGTCCGGAGGACATCATCCAAGAAGTGCGCCAGCTCGCCGCCCAAGGCTATAAAGAAATTACGCTGCTTGGGCAAAACGTCAACGCCTACGGGAAAGATTTCGCCGATATGAACTACGGTCTTGGCGATCTAATGGATGAGCTGCGCAAAATCGATATTGCGCGCATCCGCTTCACAACGAGTCATCCGCGCGACTTTGACGACCGGCTCATCGAAGTGCTCGCCAAACGCGGCAACTTGGTTGAACATATCCATCTGCCGGTGCAATCGGGCAGCACGGAAATTTTGAAAATGATGGGCCGCAAATATACGCGCGAGGAGTATTTGGAGCTCGTCCGCAAAATCAAAGCAGCCATCCCGGACGTCGCTTTGACGACCGACATTATCGTCGGCTTCCCGAACGAGACGGACGAGCAGTTTGAAGAAACGTTGTCGCTTTACCGCGAAGTCGAGTTCGATTCGGCGTACACGTTCATCTACTCGCCGCGCGAAGGCACGCCGGCGGCGAAAATGAATGACAACGTGCCGATGGAAGTGAAAAAAGAGCGGCTCAAGCGGCTCAATGCCCTCGTCCAAGAAATCGCGGCCAAGAAAATGAAGCAATACGAAGGGCAAGTCGTCGAAGTGCTTGTAGAAGGCGAAAGCAAAACGAATCCGGACGTATTGGCCGGCTATACTCGCAAAAACAAGCTCGTTCACTTTGCCGGCCCGAAATCGCTCATCGGGCAACTGGTCAACGTGCGCATTACGCAGGCGAAAACGTGGACGCTTACAGGCGAACTTGTGAATGAAGCGATCGAGGTGAATGAACATGGCAAAATATACGCGGGATGATGTCTTGGCCCAAGCGAAGCAGTTGGCGAAAATGATCGCCGAAACGGAAGAAGTCGACTTTTTCAAACGGGCGGAAGAAAAAATCCACCAAAACGAAAAAGTGCGCGCGTTGATTAACGAGTTAAAATCGTTGCAAAAGCAAGCGGTCAACCTCCAACATTACGGCAAACATGAAGCGTTAAAAAGAGTGGAACAAAAAATTGACGACATTTATGAACAGCTGTCGCAAATTCCGATCGTCAGCGAGTTTCAACAGTCGCAGGCCGATGTGAACGACCTGCTGCAGCTTGTCGCCTCGACGATTTCGAATACGGTGACCGATGAAATTTTAGCCTCGACCGGCGGCGACGTGCTGCGCGGCGAAACCGGCGCCGCGCTTCGCTACAACAAGCACGGCGGCTGCCATTAAAGGCGGGCATGGCGCGTCTTCGCCATGGGCGAACAAAAAAGCGTCCGCAACGGGCGCTTTTTTATTGGTTATAAGCGGCGGTCCGCGCTGATGTGCGGCTTCACAAAAGGTGCGCCCCGATGCGCGGGGCTTTTGTCTTTTTGGAAATGGCTATACAGTGGTGCACAGAGCAGCGGAACGTCTTTCCGCCAGCCGGCGCCCCGGGGGCGGCTGCCTAGCGGCAAAAAAGAAGGCACATCGAACGGAACACGCGCATACAATGAACTATACGGAATAATGATTCATTTGCTGTGCACATTAGCGGAGATGGCGCATAGGATGAAATGAAGATTCATTTGAGGAGGGTTCCGTTCGATGTCTGAATACAGAGAAATTATTACGAAAGCCGTTGTCGGCAAAGGCCGCAAGTTTACGCAGTCGACCCATACGGTGACGGCGCCGAACCGCCCGTCAAGCATTCTCGGCTGCTGGATCATCAACCATCGCTATGAAGCGAAAAAATGCGATAAAACGGTCGAAATTCACGGCCATTATGACATCAACGTTTGGTATTCGTACAACAACAATACAAGAACCGAAGTCGTCACCGAAACGGTGTCGTATAAGGACGTCGTCAAATTAAAATATCGCGACAAAGACAATTTAATCAGCGATGACACCGATGTCATCGTCCGCGTCATCCAGCAGCCGAACTGCCTTGAATGCACGATTTCACCAAACGGCAACAAAATCGTCGTCGATGTTGAGCGGGAGTTTGTCGCCGAAGTGATTGGCGAAACGAAAGTGTGCGTTGCGATCAATCCGGAAGGATGCGGCAAGGACGATGATTTTTGCGACGATGATGATCTTGATGAAGAATTAGAAGATTTAAGCCCGGATTTGCTGCTTGGCGAGGAAGAGTAAAACTAGGAAATTTCTTTCCTAGTTTTTTCTTTTGCCGCTTGTTATAATAGTAGCGCAATCAACGGCTTTGGGGCCGAAAAGGTTGGGGAGAAGCGATGCCATCGTACACACCGATGATCCAGCAATATTTGCACATTAAAGCGCAATATCCGGACGCGTTTTTATTTTTCCGGCTCGGCGATTTTTACGAACTGTTTTTTGACGACGCCATCAAGGCGGCGCAAGAGTTGGAAATTACGCTGACAAGCCGCGATGGCGGCGGCGATGAACGGGTGCCGATGTGCGGAGTGCCGTACCATTCGGCGCAAGGGTATATTGAACAGTTGATCGAAAAAGGATATAAAGTCGCCGTTTGCGAACAAGTCGAAGACCCGAAAACGGCCAAAGGCGTCGTGCGCCGCGAAGTCGTGCAGCTCATCACCCCAGGGACGCTCATGGAAGGCAAAGGGCTCACCGAGAAGGAAAACCACTACTTGGCGGCGCTCACGCCGTTTGCTGATGGTACATACGGTTTGGCTTACGCAGATTTGTCGACCGGCGAGGTCCGGTTGACGCTTCTTTCTTCATGGGAAGAGGCGGCGAACGAGCTGCACGCCGTTGGAGCGCGGGAAATCGTCATCGGCTCGGACAGCGCGGAGGAATGGGTTCGCGAGCTGAAAGAACGATATACAGCGGCGATCTCTTACGAGGATGACACATCGTTGCGGGACGAATGGGGCGGTGTCGTCGGGCATGTGGCGCAAGAAAAGCTGCGGACAGCCGCCGCCCGCCTGCTTCATTACCTCGTCCGCACGCAAAAGCGGCGGCTCGATCATTTGCAGCCGGCTGAGCTGTATCAAGTCGATCACTATATGAAAATGGACCGCCATTCAAAGCTGCATTTGGAATTGGTGGAAACAGTGCGGTCAAAAGGCCGGAAAGGCTCGCTCTTATGGTTGCTGGACGAAACGGTGACGGCGATGGGCGGACGGCTCTTAAAACAATGGCTTGACCGGCCGCTCATTGACCGGCGCGAAATCGACCGGCGCCACGATTTTGTGGAAACATTGAAAACGAGCTATTTTGAACGGCAGGAACTGCGCAGCCTGCTGCGCAATGTGTATGACATCGAGCGCCTTGTCGGCCGCGTCTCCTACGGCAACGCCAACGCCCGCGATCTCGTGCAGCTGAAAAAGTCGCTTCTTCAAGTGCCGGCGCTCCGCCAGACGGTCGGCGCGCTGCCGCTCGCTGAGGCGGACAAGCTGTGCAAGCGCCTCGATCCGTGCGAAGAGCTCGTCGATTTGCTCGAGCGCTCGATTCAAGAACAGCCGCCGCTTTCCGTCAAAGAAGGAAACATCATCAAAGACGGATATGATGAGCGGCTTGACCGCTACCGCGACGCGAGCCGCAACGGTAAAGCGTGGATCGCGGAACTCGAGGCGAAAGAGCGGGAAGCGACCGGCATCAAATCGCTCAAAGTCGGCTACAACCGTGTGTTCGGCTACTATATTGAAGTGACCAAGCCCAATCTTCCCCTCGTTCCGGAAGGGCGCTACGAGCGGAAGCAGACGCTCGCCAACGCTGAGCGTTTTATCACTGCCGAATTGAAGGAAAAAGAGGCGCTCATTTTGGAGGCGGAAGAAAAAAGCATTGAACTCGAATATGAACTGTTTGTCGCCATTCGCGAGCAAGTGAAGCAATACATCCCGCGCCTGCAGACGCTGGCCAAAGCCGTTGCCGAACTCGATGTGCTGCAGTCGTTCGCGAAGGTGAGCGATGAGCGGCGCTACGTGCGCCCGCAGTTTTCCACGGAGCGCGTTTTGGTGATTCAAGGCGGCCGCCACCCGGTTGTTGAAAAAGTGCTCGGCGCGCAAACGTATGTGCCGAACGACTGCTACATGGATCGCGAACGGGAAATGCTGCTCATCACCGGACCGAACATGGCCGGGAAAAGCACGTATATGCGGCAAGTGGCGCTTACCGCCGTCATGGCGCAAATCGGCTGTTTCGTTCCGGCCGAGAGGGCGGTGTTGCCGATTTTTGACCAAGTGTTCACCCGCATCGGCGCTGCTGATGACTTGTCGGCGGGCCAAAGCACGTTTATGGTTGAAATGTTGGAAGCGCGCCACGCCATTGCCCATGCGACACAAAACAGCCTGATTTTATTTGATGAAATCGGGCGCGGTACATCGACGTACGACGGCATGGCGCTTGCTCAGGCGATCATTGAATACATTCATGACCATATTGGTGCGAAAACGTTGTTTAGCACCCACTACCATGAGCTTACCGCCTTGGAGCGTTCGCTCCCGCGGCTTTCGAACGTCCATGCCCGCGCCATCGAGGAAAACGGCAAAGTCGTCTTTTTGCATCAAATCGCCGACGGGCCGGCCGACCGCAGCTACGGCATCCACGTCGCCGAGCTGGCCGGGCTTCCGGCTTCGCTCATCGAACGGGCGCGGGCCATCTTAGCGGAACTGGAGCAAGCGGCGGGAAAACGGGAAGCCGACGCAGGCCGGATGGGCGATGGCGCACGGGCGGAAGCGGTTTTTGCTTTCAAGGGGAACGAAGCGTCGGACGTTGGCCGCGCGGTTGGGCGCGAGGAGGCCTCCCGTCCGTCAGCCGGCGCGGCTCGGGAGGACGTTTTGCCGGAAGCGGCGTTTGAGCAGCTGAGCATGTTTCCTGACCTTGCCCCGGCGCCTGCGGGGCCGCCTCTTTCAAACAAAGAGAAAAAGGCGCTTGCGGCGCTGAAAGAGGTCAATTTGCTTGAGATGACGCCGCTTGAGGCGCTAAATAAACTGTATGAGCTGCAAAAGCTCGTCAAGTAAAGGAGGGAGGCTCGATGGGACGCATCCGCAAGCTCGATGACCTGCTGGCAAACAAAATCGCCGCCGGCGAAGTCGTCGAGCGGCCGGCTTCGGTCGTCAAGGAGTTGGTGGAAAACGCCATTGATGCCCATAGTACCGTCATCGACATCGAGCTCGAAGAGGCGGGGATGGCAAAAATCCGCGTCATTGACAATGGCGACGGCATGGAGGAAGACGACTGCTTGCTCGCTTTTGAACGGCATGCGACAAGCAAAATTCATGACGAGCACGATTTGTTCCGCATCCGCACGCTTGGTTTTCGCGGTGAAGCGCTGCCGAGCATCGCTTCCGTATCCGAAGTCGAGCTGGTCACCGGCACGGGCAGCGGCCCAGGAACGAAGCTTGTGCTTCGAGGCGGCGCGCTCATCTCCCGCGAGCGGGCGGCGGGGCGCAAAGGGACGGATATTACCGTATCGAACTTATTTTTCAACACCCCAGCGCGTTTGAAATATATGAAAACGATCCACACCGAGCTCGGCCATGCGGCCGACGTCGTCAACCGGCTTGCGCTCGCCCATCCGGACGTATCATTTCGCCTCCGCCATCAAGGAAAAACGTTGCTTGCCACCAATGGCAGCGGTGATGTCCGGCACGTGCTCGCCGCCATTTACGGCGCCGAGACAGCGAGACAAATGATCCCCATTAAAGCGGAATCGCTCGATTTTACCATTCGCGGCTACATTTCGCCGCCTGATGTGACGCGCGCCTCGCGCAACTACATCTCGCTTGTTGTCAACGGCCGCTACGTGCGCAGCGTGCCGCTTGTGAAAGCGATTGAAGCTGGCTACCATACGCTCTTGCCGATCGGCCGCTATCCGATTGTGTTTCTGGCCATCGACATGGATCCGGTGCTTGTCGATGTCAACGTTCATCCGGCGAAGCTCGAGGTCCGCTTCAGCAAAGAAACCGAGCTGCACGAGTTGGTTGTTGACGCGATCCGCCGGACGTTTCGCGAGCGGACGCTCATTCCGTCCATATCCGCTGACAGCAAGATGTCCAAATCGAAGGCGGAACAGGCAGCTTGGACG
Source organism: Geobacillus jurassicus NBRC 107829 (assembly GCF_001544315.1). GTDB lineage: Bacteria > Bacillota > Bacilli > Bacillales > Anoxybacillaceae > Geobacillus > Geobacillus jurassicus. Next base: position 32,365 of record NZ_BCQG01000015.1, on the reverse strand, counting down.
TTCACCCATCGCGTCTGCGAGCCGTCTGTCTTATTCGACAAAACCGTTGGCGGGGAGGATGCGGCAGCCCCCCTAGCGCCGCTAGCCGGTGAAGCACCGACTGGGCTGTCATCTGCGTCCGGCCAGACTGGTGAGTTGGATGAATGCGGGATGCCAGCGGATTCCGTTCAGGAGGAAACAGCCGTTAGACATCGTCTGTCCGCTGCCGAGCCGAAGCTGGAGACAGAGGAGGGAGAAAAACGGGTTGCGCCCCGCCTGCCGGCAGATGGGCAAGCAGCAGGGAAACCGGCGGACGACCGCCTGCCGCCGCTTTATCCGATCGGCCAATTGCACGGGACATACATTTTGGCTGAGAACGAACATGGGCTGTATATGATCGATCAGCATGCGGCGCAAGAGCGGATCAACTACGAATATTTCCGGGAAAAACTTGGCGAGGCAACGAATGAGGTGCAAGACTTGCTCGTCCCGCTTACGTTCGAGTATCCGGCGGACGAGTACGAGCGGATCACCGCCTTCCGCGACGAACTTGCCCGCTGCGGCGTGTTTCTTGAACCGTTCGGCCCGCGGGCGTTTCTCGTTCGCTCCCATCCGACGTGGTTTCCGCGCGGGAAAGAGAAGGAAATTATTGAGGAAATGATCGAGCAAGTGTTAGCGATGAAAACGATCGATCTTAAGCAATTGCGCGAGCAGGCCGCCATTTTAATGAGTTGCAAACAGGCCATTAAAGCGAACCGACATTTGCGCACTGATGAACTGTTCGCTTTGCTTGAGGCGCTGCGGCAGACGACGGATCCATTCACTTGCCCGCACGGCCGGCCGATCATTGTCCATTTTTCGACATATGAAATTGAAAAACTATTTAAACGGGTGATGTAGCCTGCGCTCCCTTTGCGCAACAAAGGGGGCGTTTTTTGTAATCATTTTGTAATCTACTTTTATTCTTCTTGTTACAGACGAATTGTTTTGATTTTACTATAATGGCTCATGTGTAGGAATACATGGCGAAATTTGTAGAGCGATCGCGAATTTTGGCTAAGCGGCTAGCATAGAGAAAATCCACATCGACGTCATAGGGGGATGCAGCATGAAAAAAACGTTTGTATTGACAAGCACGTTGATCGGCTCTTTGCTGGCCGGCCATGCGGCGTCAGCGGCGAGCTATACGGTGCAAAAAGGTGATACGCTTTGGGGGATTGCGCGGCAATCCGGCACGACGGTCGCGGCGTTAAAGCAAGAAAACGGTTTGTCTTCCGATTTGATTTTTCCTGGGCAAGTATTGCGCGTAAATGAGCAAGATGAGCCGAACCAAACGCCTTCGAATACATATACGGTCGAGCCTGGTGATACGTTAAGCGGAATTGCCCGCAAGCTTGGCACAACTGTGGATGCGTTGCTCAAGCTCAATCCAAGCATTGCGAACCCAGACTTCATTCGCGCCGGGCAAACGCTGCAAGTAGCAGGCGGACAAGGAAGTTCCAATACATACAATGTGAAGCCGACGGCTGCGGCCGTGAACGGCCAGTACATCGTCCAAAAAGGGGATACGCTGTCGGGAATTGCGAAAAAGTTTCAAACGAGCGTCGACCGTCTATTGGCGCTGAACCCGCAAATTACAAACCCGAACAACATCCGCATTGGCCAAGCCATTAAAGTGGCGGGCGGAGTGGCTGATGTCCAGGAGGCCAAACAGCAAATATCGGCCGCCAACTCGGCTGATGCTGAGTCGTCCGCATCGCTTGCCGACCGAATCATCGATATTGCAGAAAAATATTTGGGAGCGCGCTATTTGTACGGAGCAAGCCCATCGCGCACCGATGTGTTTGACTGCTCCTCGTTTACGATGCGCGTCTTTAGCGAAGCGGGCATTTCATTGCCGCGTACATCAATCGCCCAAGCGCAAGCCGGAAGAACGGTGTCGTTTAGCCAGCTCCAAAAAGGCGACCTCGTCTTTTTTGACACCGATTCAAATGGGACGATCAACCATGTCGGCATTTACGCCGGCAACGGGCAAATGATCAACGCGACCGTTTCGTTAGGCGTTACGTATTCATCGCTGACGTCGTCATATTGGAAAACGCGGTATGTAAAAGCGGTTCGGGTAATCAACTAAATGAAAGACGATAGATGCAGGCTGTTCGCGCGAAGCCTTAGGCGCTTCGGTGAACAGCTTTTTTGTTGTTTGTGCGAAGCGAAAGCTGAATCCAAAAAAGTGCAGGGTGATGCCGTGGGAAACGTGTTAGCGGTTTTGAGGTTTTCTGCTTTTAGGGCAACAAAAAAATGGAAGAAAATGAAAACAGTCCGGCTTTCGGGCGCGTATGATTTGGCGCAATCCTCATTCATCATGTAAAATAAGATATTCATAGAAGGTCGGTGAAAAAATAACTGTTCCTCTTCAATCAATGGTTCTCAATTGAAACGAAGGACGGGATTTGCAAGGTTTTTCAATTTGAGAAATGCTGCTGGGGAATGGCATGTTCCGTTAAATCACCGGCCCTATAGGTTATCGAAAAGGAGGACGTTGGCATGAACAGCCGCCTGTCAGTGATGGTGAGCATCGTGCTCGCTATGCTTGTCGCCTCGATGGATACGACGATCATGAACACGACAATGCCGATCATTGCCAAAGAACTTGGAGGATTTTCTTTGTACGCATGGGCATTTGCGTCATACATGATTACGACGACCGTCCTGTCGCCGATCGCCGGCCGCTTGTCCGACCTATTCGGGCGCAAAAAAGCATTCAGCTTTGGCATCATTTTATTTTTGATTGGCTCGCTTCTTTGCGGCTTGTCGCAAAACATGGTGCAACTCGTTTTGTTCCGCGCCGTACAAGGGATCGGAGCTGGGTTTATGATGCCGTTTCCGGCCATTATCGCCGGCGATTTGTTTCCAGTGGAAAAACGCGGGAAAATCCAGGCGTTTTTTACCGCCATGTGGGGCATTTCCGCCGTGCTTGCGCCGCTTTTAGGTTCGCTGTTTGTCGAATATATGACATGGCGCTGGATTTTTTATGTCAATATTCCGATTTGCCTGCTCTCGCTTTTGACGCTGCTCCCATATAAAGAAGTATATGAACCGAAGCGGGCGGCGGTCGATTACATGGGAGCCGTGTTGTTTGCAGCGGCGGTCAGTTTGCTTTTGCTTGTCACCGTCGTTGCGCGGGGGCAATGGCTGTACGGGGCGGCCGGCGCGCTCTTGCTTGTTGCGTTTTACTTTTTTGAAAAACGACAGCCGTCTCCGCTCGTGCCGCTGTCGCTTGTCCACCACCGGACGCTCAAATGGATGAACATTAACGGCTTTGTCAGCTGCGTTGCGCTGTTTGGGACATCAAGCTACATCCCGCTCTTTTTGCAAAACGTCGCCCATTTGTCCGTATTTATAAGCGGCGTCGCCTTGCTTGGCTCGTCCATTGGCTGGATGATTGCCGCCGTGCCGGCGGGGAAATGGATTTTGCGCTATGGCTACCGTCCGCTTCTCATCATCGGCAATGTGCTGCTGGTTGCGTCCGGCTTGCTTCTTGCACTGCTTAACGAGAGCCATGGGTTTTGGTACGTTTTCCTCATCATGTTTGTTCAAGGGCTGTCGTTCGGGTTGACGTCGACCGTCGGCGTCATCGGCTCGCAGCAGCTTGCCGATGCTCATGAAAAAGGAATTGCGACGTCCTTTTTTATGTTTTGCCGCAATATCGGCACGGCGATCGGCGTGACCGTCATGGGAGCGTTTTTGACGAAGGCGCCGACGTTTATGGCCGGCATCCATCATTTGTTTTTGTTCGGCCTCATTGGCAGCATCGTGGCGCTTGTCACCTCGCTTTTCATTCATGATGAAGCTGAAGCCGGCCGGAACACGTGGCAGCCGGAAGGGACGGCATAAGGCAGGAAAGCGGCATCGGTGTGCTCTGTCTTTCGCAAAAACGGCTAAACATTGGCTGTTATTGTCCGATAATATAGCTGGAACAACATATTTGATTCACAAATGGGGGACTTGCCAATGAACATGAAAATGACCGTACGCAAAAAACTGCTGGCCGGCTTTGGCCTCGTCTACGTGTTGATTGCTCTGTTAGCCGGGTTCGCCTATTACGAGATTTCCGTCCTTGACCGTACATACACCGATGTGCTCGACAAACGGGTGCCGAAGCTCGTCAATGCCAAAGAGCTTGAAGTGTTGATTCGCCGCGAGGTCGGCAGCATGCGCGGCTATTTGTTGACCGGCGATGAGACGTCGCGGGAAAACTTTGAAAAAACGCATGAGGGGTACAAGCAAACGAGCAAAAAGCTGGCGGCGGAGCTGACGCGGGAAGAAACGAAACAGCTGCTTGCCGAACTCGATTTGCTGGAACAGCAGTTTTATGAACTTGGGCAAAAAACGTTCGAATTAAAAGCGCAAAACAAATCGGAACAGTATATCGCCCTTGTGACGACGACCGGCCGCGACTTGACAAACCAGTTTGATGAAAAAGTGAAACGTTTGGCTGCTCTCCAGCAGCAGGAAATGAATGAAGCGAACAGCGGGGCAAGCGCATCGGCGGCTGCGGTTCAGCGGCTGATCATCATCGTCGGTTTGTTGACGGCGGCGGCTGGAGCGGCAGTCAGCTATTACATCAGCCGATCGCTTTCTCGCCCGCTATTGGCGCTGTCGGAAGCGGCGAAGCGGATTGCCTCCGGCGATTTGACAGAGACGAAAACCGGCGTCCGCAACCGCGACGAAATCGGCGAGCTCGCTGCTTCGTTTGAACAAATGGCAAAAAACTTGCGTGAAGTGCTTCAGGAAGTGGCGCAAAGCGCCGAACAAGTCGCCGCTTCGTCGGAGGAGCTGGCGGCGAGCGCCGAACAGACGAGCAAAGCGACCGAGCAAATCGCCATGACGATCCAAGGCGTTGCCTCCAGCATGGACAAGCAAATGCAAAGCGTTGAAGAAACGTCCGCCGCCGTCAATTCGGTGTCTGAACAGATCGAGCAAATTTCCGGACGGGCGAAAAGCGTGGCTGCCATTGCCGCCGACGCGTCAAAACAAGCGGCCGACGGCGGGCAAACGATCGAGGCTGGCGTCGCACAAATGAACAAAGTGAATGATACGGTCGAGCGGTTGGCTGGCCTCATCAAAGGGCTCGGGCACCGTTCGGAGCAAATCGGCTCGATCATCGAAGCGATCCGCAGCATTGCGGCGCAGACGAACTTGCTCGCTTTAAATGCCGCCATTGAGGCGGCGCGCGCTGGCGAGCATGGGCGCGGTTTTGCCGTCGTCGCCGACGAAGTGCGGAAGCTCGCTGAGCAATCGGCGCAATCGGCGCAGCAAATCGCGGAATTGATCGCCGCCATCCAAGAAGAAACGGCCCATGCCGTCCAATCGATGGAGTCGGTCGTTAACGAAGTGGCAGCTGGAACAGGCGTGATCCGCACCTCGGGTGAAACATTCGCCCGCATCCGTTCCGCCGTGGACGAAGTTGCGGCGCAAATCCGCGACGTGTCGGCCGCTGTTAGCGAGATGGCCTCTTCTTCGGAACAAATCGTGCGTTCCGTCCGTTTGGCCGCTGATGTTGCCGAATCGACATCGGCCGGTGCGCAAGAAGTGTCAGCGTCGACCGAGGAACAGCTGGCCTCGATGGAGGAAATTTCGGCTTCGGCCGCGTCGCTCTCGAAAATGGCCGACGATTTGCAGGCGATTGTCAGCAAGTTTTCATTATGAGGTTGTCCCAAAAGGTTGTTTGCCTTTCCACGAGGCACAACATACTGTTTTCTGAGTTGGTGTCATGCGTATATACAGGCATGAGAGAAGGTGCCCCATAGCTTTTGGGACACCTTCATTTTTATCCGAACTTCGGATTTTTGCTGCCACCATGTATAAAACAGCTTGCAGATGGCGAAAACGTAGGAAAGAAATTGTTCCATGCGTTGCCGTTTTTATGTATAATGATGTTTGACACTAGTTCAACAACAGAAAGCAGTGACGCACCATGGCCGAAAAAGTCGTCGTCATTGTCGGGCCGACGGCAGTCGGCAAAACGAAGCTCGGCATCGCTTTGGCGAAAAAGCTGGGCGGGGAGATCATCAGCGGCGATTCGATGCAAATTTATAAAGGAATGGACATAGGGACGGCGAAAGTGAAGCCGGATGAGATGGAAGGGATTCCACATCATTTGCTTGACATTAAAGAGCCGTGCGAACCGTTTTCCGTCGTCGAATTTCAGCGGCTTTGCCGAGCGCTCATCGCAGAGATTTCCGCGCGCGGCCGGCTGCCGATCATCGTCGGCGGCACTGGGCTGTACATTCAGGCCGCCATTTACGACTACCAATTTTCCACCGCCCCTTCCGACGAAACGTACCGCCAGGCGCTCAAACAGCTGGCGGCCGAGCAAGGAGCCGAAGCGCTTCACCGGCATCTCGAGGCGGTTGACCCAGCGAGCGCGGCCCGCATTCATCCGCACAACATCCGCCGCGTCATCCGCGCCTTAGAAGTGTACCATTGCACGGGAAAGCCGTTCAGCGAGTGGCAGCAAGGACAGCCAAAGCGGCTTTTGTATGAGGCGGCCATCGTTGGCTTGACGGCGGAGCGGGATGTGCTTTACCGCCGCATCAACGAACGGGTCGATGAAATGATCGCTGCAGGGCTTGTCGAAGAGGCGAGGGCGCTTTACGACCGCGGCCTGCGCGACTGCCAGGCCGTGCAGGCGATCGGCTACAAGGAGCTGTACGACTATTTTGACGGCCGCGTTTCCCTTGCCGAAGCGATTGAGCAGCTGAAACAAAATTCGCGGCGCTATGCGAAACGGCAGCTCACGTGGTTTCGCAACCAAATGCCGGTGAAATGGTTTGACATGACCGCCGCCGAGCAGTTTGCCGCCAAGGTGGAGGAAATTTTTCACTATGTAGCAGGAAAGCTTCGATTTGAAGCGAATATATAATCATATCTTTTTAGAGAGAAAAGAGGAGGACGTTTGATGAAAAATACGATCAACATTCAAGACCAGTTTTTAAACCAGCTGCGCAAAGAAGGCATCCAAGTGACCGTCTTCTTATTGAACGGCTTCCAGCTGCGCGGGTACATTAAAGGATTTGACAACTTCACCGTGTTGCTTGAAGTGCAAGGAAAACAGCAGCTCATTTACAAGCACGCCATTTCGACGTTTGCGCCGGAGCGAAACATCCATTTTGAAATCGAGCAGCAAGGCTGACGGTACATACGCCGCTGGAAAAAGACGTCTTCCTTTACGGAGGGCGTCTTTTTCTTAATTGATGGGGCCGGCGCCGTCGGATTCCTGCTTCTCCCGGAGAGAAGACGCTTTTTCTTTTCCGATGCGTAAACCGCCTCTTTCATGAATAAACATATACAAACTTTTTCCGCTATGGCCGACCGGTTGTTCGTTTGGGCGATTGTCACGGATTGGCGGCGGCGTACGTATACTAGTAACGAAAAGGCAAGGCGTCAAAAGCCAAGTCGGAATGAGTGCGGATGGCAGAAAACGGGAAGCGAGGTGACGCCCCTTGTCAGAACTGACAATGAACAAGGCGAAAGGGCAAATCAACATCGTGTTAAACTCTAAAACGGTGAACCATTTAGTGAAAGAAGAGCGGAACGACTGGCTTGATGGCGAAGAGCATCAAGCGCTCCGCAATATTCAAAAGGAGCTCGATCAACTGATCGGCCTGGATCATGTCAAAAAAATCATCAAGGAAATCTACGCCTGGCTGTACGTCAACCGGATGCGCAAAGAAAACGGCTTAAAAGCGAACCGCCAGGCGCTCCATATGATTTTCAAAGGCAATCCAGGCACCGGCAAAACGACGGTGGCGCGCTTGCTCGGCAAGCTGTTTTTTGAGATGAACGTTTTGTCCAAAGGGCATTTCATCGAGGCGGAGCGGGCAGATTTGGTCGGAGAGTACATCGGGCATACGGCGAGCAAAACGCGCGATCTGATCAAAAAAGCGCGCGGCGGCATTTTGTTTATCGATGAGGCGTATTCGCTCGCCCGCGGCGGCGAAAAAGATTTCGGCAAAGAAGCGATTGATACACTTGTAAAAGGAATGGAAGATTTTTGTGACGATTTAGTTGTCATTTTAGCCGGCTATCCGAAAGAAATGGACTACTTTTTGTCGTTAAATCCCGGCTTGCCGTCGCGTTTTCCGCTTACGATTGAGTTTCCCGATTACACGGTCGAGGAGCTTGTGCAAATCGCCAAGCAAATGCTGCGCGAGCGCGAATATGAAATGACGCCGGAGGCGGAGCGGAAGTTGTACATTCATCTTGAAGGGACGCTGGAATCGACCGGCCGCCTCAAGTTCAGCAACGGCCGCTATGTGCGCAACCTAATTGAGAAGGCGATCCGCAAGCAGGCAGTCCGTCTTCTTCATGAAGGGCGCTATGACAAAAAAGAGCTGATGACGATCCGCGACCGCGACCTTGTCATTCATGCGTAAGACGGAAACGGAGACGCTCCTTTCTTGGTCTAAAAAGAAAGGGGCGCGTTTTTTTGTCCTAGAAAAAGAGGAATGCCATGAAAAAGGGCGAATACATAAACAATAAGGGCATGCGCAACAATTTATCTGAATTGTCTGTCTTATCAAATCCGCCTGCTTGCCCGAATCAACGATAAAGGGGGGCTGCCGCTTGTACATGACGATTGGGGAGATGTTTTCCCAGACGGTAAGAAAGTTTCCGACGCGCGAGGCAGTGGTCGAAGCGGCGACCGGACGTCGCTATACGTACGCCGAATGGGAGGTGGAAGTGAACCGATGGGCGAACGCGTTTCTTGAAGCTGGCGTACGCAAGGGAGACCGCATCTCGACGGTGCTGTATAATACGCTTGAGCTCGCGACTGCCTTGTTTGCCTGCGCCAAAATTGGGGCGGTGTTCAATCCGATCAACTTCCGGCTGAAAGCAGAAGAAATCGCCTATATTTTGACGGACGCCGAGCCAAAAATCGTGCTGTTTGAACGGGCGGTGGAACGAGAGCTTGCTGCGATTCACAGCCGTTTCCCGCACGTGTCATTTTGGTCGATCGACCGCGACCCGCCGCCGTTTGCGAAAAACGCCCATGAGCAGGCTGCGCGGACCTCAGAGGAAGCGCCGCGCATTCATGTGGAAGAGAGCGACCTTTATGCCATTATGTATACAAGCGGCACGACCGGGCGGCCGAAAGGGGTCATGCACCGTCACCGCGACATGATCGAGCAAAGCGTCATTTGCCATGGCGTGATGCGCATCCGTGAAACGGACCGCGGGCTGGCGGCGGCGCCGCTGTTCCATTGCGCCGAGCTGCATTGCTGCTTGCTGCCGCGCGTGCACGCCGGAGCGGCGAGCGTCATTTTGCACCATTTCGACGCCAAGCTCGTTCTTGAAACGATCGAGCGGGAGCGGATTACGATTCTATTTGGCGCCCCGACGATGTGGAACATGATGTTGCAGGAAGATGTAAGCGGTTACGATTTGTCTTCGCTTCGCCTCGGCCTATACGGCGCTGCTCCGATGGCTCCGGCGCTTGTCAGGCAATGCCAAGAGCGGCTCGGCATCGAGCTTATTCAAGCGTACGGCATGACGGAAATGGGGCCGGCGGTGACGTTTTTGCTCGAAGACGAGCAGCTCGCGAAACCCGGTTCCGCCGGACGCGCCTGCCTGAACCATGAGATCCGCGTCGTCCGCGCGCGTGAAGACGGGCCGTCCGATCCGGATGATGTGCTGCCGCCGTACGAAGTCGGCGAAATTGTGATGCGTGGGCCGTGCATGATGATGGGTTACTACAAGCGCGAGGAAGCGACGGAAAAAGCGTTGTACAAAGGCTGGTATCATTCCGGCGACCTCGGCTACCTTGATGAAGACGGCTATTTGTATGTCGCCGACCGGGTCGATGACATGGTGATCAGCGGCGGGGAAAACGTCTATCCGCGCGAAGTCGAGGACGTATTGTACGAGCATCCAAAAGTGCTTGATGTCGCTGTGCTCGGCGAGCCGGATGAGTTGTGGGGCGAAAAAGTCGTCGCCTTCGTCGTCAAAAAAGATGACAGCTTGACTGCCGATGAGCTCGAGCAGTTTTGCAAAACGAGCGACCGCCTCGCTCCGTACAAACGTCCGCGCGCCTACTATTTCATCGATGCCCTGCCCCGCAACGCGAGCGGGAAAATCCAAAAGTTTTTGTTGCGCGAACAGCTGAAAAAACAGGCGGCGGGGGGAACAACAGAAAAGTGACGGAACAGAAAAGAGGAGGACAGATGACAGCCCGCTATTTGCGCGAAGAACATCATATATTCCGCGATGCGTTCCGCAAGTTTTTGGAAAAAGAAGCATACCCGCATTATACCGAGTGGGAGAAGCGCGGCATCATTCCGCGTTCGTTTTGGGCGAAGATGGGCGAAAACGGCTTTCTTTGCCCGTGGGTTGATGAAAAGTATGGAGGCTTGAACGCTGATTTTGCCTACTCAGTCGTCATCAACGAGGAGCTGGAAAAAGTAGGATCGAGCCTCATCGGCATCGGCTTGCACAACGACATCGTCACGCCGTATATCGCGTCGTACGGCACGGAAGAGCAAAAACAAAAATGGCTTCCGAAATGCGTCAGCGGCGAGATCATTACAGCGATTGCCATGACCGAGCCGGGGGCGGGTTCGGATTTGGCCAACATTTCGACAACGGCAGTAAAAGACGGTGACTACTACATCGTCAACGGGCAAAAAACGTTTATCACGAACGGCATTCATGCCGACTTGATCGTCGTCGCCTGCAAAACCGACCCGCAGGCGAAGCCGCCGCACCGCGGCATCAGCCTGCTCGTCGTGGAGCGGGATACGCCGGGGTTTACGCGCGGCCGGAAGCTGGAGAAAGTCGGGCTGCACGCCCAAGATACGGCCGAGCTGTTTTTCCAAGATGCGAAAGTGCCGGCATATAATTTGCTTGGCGAGGAAGGAAAAGGATTTTACTATTTGATGGAAAAGCTCCAACAGGAGCGGCTTGTTGTCGCCATCGCCGCCCAAACGGCGGCAGAGGTCATGTTTTCGCTCACGAAGCAGTACGTTAAACAGCGGTCGGCGTTCGGCAAACGAGTGAGCGAGTTTCAAACCGTCCAGTTCCGCCTTGCGGAAATGGCGACGGAGATCGCCCTCGGGCGCACGTTTGTCGACCGCGTCATTGAAGAGCATATGGCGGGAAAACAGATCGTCACCGAAGTGTCGATGGCGAAATGGTGGATTACCGAGATGGCGAAACGCGTCGCCGCCGAGGCGATGCAGCTGCACGGCGGCTACGGCTATATGGAAGAATACGAGATCGCCCGGCGCTACCGCGATATCCCTGTAAGCGCCATTTATGCCGGGACGAACGAGATGATGAAAACGATCATCGCCCGGCAGCTAGATTTGTAGAAAGAGGGAAAGATATGCTCCATGGCATTGTTGTCGTTGATTTTTCCCATTACTTGCCAGGTCCGTTTGCGAGCTGGCGCCTCGCCCAGCTCGGAGCCGAAGTCATCAAAATCGAGCCCCCGTCCGGCGACCGGCTGCGCCCGTTCGCCGGGGGCCGGATGTTTGCCGCTTACAACGCCGGCAAACAAAGCGTCGCCCTTGATTTAAAGACGGAGGCGGGGCGCGAGCAAGCACGGCGGCTCGCCGCCCGTGCCGATGTGGTGATCGAAAGCTTCCGCCCGGGGGTGATGGCGCGGCTTGGGCTTGGCTATGACGACATCTGCCGCGACAACGAACGAATCATTTACTGCTCGATCAGTGGCTTCGGCCAACAGAGCAGCCGCTCGCTGCTTGGCAGCCATGATCTGAACTACATGGCGCTTTCCGGTTTGCTTGCGCAGTTCGCGGACCGAAACGGCCGACCGGTTCATCCGAAGATCACGCTTGCCGATTTTATCGGCGGCATGGCGTCGGCCGAGCGCGTGTTGGCGGCGCTGTTTGCCCGCGAGCGGACCGGCAAGGGGGCTTATCTTGACGTCTCGCTTGTGGACGGATTGGTCGCGATGATGGCCGGCCATTTTGCCATTGAGCACGGCGGCGGGCCGGACAACGGCCTTGTCGAGCTTTCCGGGGAGGTGGTGTGCTATCAGCTGTACGAGACAAAAGACGGACGCTATATGAGTTTAGCGGCGCTTGAGCCTCACTTTTGGCGGCGGTTTTGCGAAGCGGTCGGCCATCCGGAATGGATGGAGGCGCAATGGGCGCCGGCTCGGCTGGGGGAAGCCGTATATGATGGGCTCGTCGCTTTGTTCCGCGAAAAGACGCTTTCCGAATGGAGCGCGTTCGCCGAAGCGATTGACGCCTGCCTCGCTCCGGTGCTGGAGACGGGTGAGGCGAAGGCGCTGTTTGCTGACAGCCGGCTCCGCCATCTCGTCCGGCTGCAGCCAAACGGAGCATGGACGGCCGCACATGGGCCGGACGGCCAATGGGGCGGTGTGGCAGCTCCGGACATTAATGAACATGCTTATTTGTTAGGGGAGGGGAATGAATCATGATGAAAACACCGTTAAACATTTCCATGATGCTTGAGCGGGCGGAGCTGTTTTTCCCGAAAAAGCAAGTCGTTTCGCGCATGAAAGGAGGCGTCGTCCGCCATACATACAAGGAGATCGGCGAGCGGACGCGCAGGCTGTCAAGCGTGTTGAAGCGGCTCGGGGTGGAAGTCGGCGACCGCGTCGGCACGTTCGCCTGGAACCATCACCGCCATTTGGAAGCGTATTTTGCCATTCCGGGCATCGGGGCGGTGCTCCATACGATCAACATCCGCCTCTCGCCGCAGCATATCGCGTACATCATCAACCATGCCGATGACCGCGTGCTGCTGATCGATGATGATTTGCTGCCGGCAATTGAAGCGGTCAAGGACGAAATCCCGAACGTGCGCGCCTTCATCGTCATGACCGATGCCGACGAGCTGCCGGAAACGACGTTGTCGCCGGTGTACCATTACGAGAAACTGCTTGCTGAGGGCGATCCGGCGTTTCCGTTCTTCAAAGACCTCGATGAATACCAACCGGCTGGTATGTGCTATACGTCGGCGACAACCGGAAATCCGAAAGGAGTCGTCTACACGCACCGGAGCACGGTTCTGCACGCGATGGCGCTAGGGCTGGCTGACACGCAAGGATTGTGCGAGCGCGATGTCGTCATGCCGGTTGTGCCGATGTTTCACGTCAACGCGTGGGGGCTGCCGTTTGCCGCCACTTGGTTCGGTTCGACGATTGTCATGCCGGGGCCAGCGTTTACCCCGAAAGTGCTTGCCGAGCTGATTGACGCCGAACGGGTGACGATCACCGCCGGCGTGCCGACGATTTGGCTTGGACTCTTGCAAGAACTCGAGAAAGGAAACTACGATGTAAGCAGCTTAACGCGCGTCATTTGCGGCGGATCGGCAGCTCCGAAAGGGGTCATCCGGGCGTTCGAAGAAAAGTACGGCATTCCGTTCATTCACGCGTACGGCATGACGGAAACGAGCCCGCTTGTGCTCGTGTCGCGCCCGAAAAGCTATCAAGACGGGCTGTCGTACGAGGAGAAACTGGACATTCGCGCCAAGCAAGGGCTGCTCGCGCCAGGGCTTGAGATGAAAGTGATCGGCCAAAACGGGCCGGTTCGTTGGGACGGGCAGGAAATGGGCGAGCTTTGCCTGCGCGGGCCGTGGATTGCCTCTGAGTATTACAACGATGAGAGAACGAACGAAGCATTTCGCGATGGCTGGCTGCATACCGGCGATGTCGTCACCGTCGACGAAGAAGGATTCGTCAAAATCGTCGATCGGACAAAAGACGTCATTAAAAGCGGCGGCGAATGGATTTCGTCCGTCGACTTGGAAAACGCGCTCATGGCGCACGAGGCGGTGTTTGAAGCGGCGGTTGTCGCCGTGCCGCACCCGAAATGGCAGGAGCGGCCGATTGCCTGCGTCGTGCTGAAAGAAGGCAAAAGTGTGACGAAGGAAGAGCTGTACGACTTTTTGCGCCCGCAATTTACGAAATGGTGGCTGCCGGATGACATTGTGTTTCTCGATGAAATTCCAAAAACGAGCGTCGGCAAGTTTTTGAAGCGGAAACTGCGCGATGAGATGGCGGCGCGTTATGCCGATGCGGCGACGGAGTAAAGGAGGCGAACACCGTGGCAGAAACGATTGCCGTCATCGGCGCCGGGGTGATGGGAAGCGGCATCGCGCAAACGGCGGCGATGGCGGGAAAAACGGTGCATTTGTATGATGTGTCTGAAGCGGCCTTGCAAAACGGGCTCGCTTCGGCGGAAAAAAGCTTGCGCCGCTTTGTCAAAGCCGGCGAGCTGTCCGAGCCGGAGGCAGCGGCAGCACTTGGGCGCATCCGCTCGACCGTCGATTTGGCCGAAGCGGTGCGCGGGGCGGATGTCGTCATCGAAGCAGTGCCGGAAAACTTGGCGCTGAAAAAAGACGTGTTTCAGCGGCTTGATCAACTGGCGAAGCCGAACGCCATTTTGGCGACCAACACATCGGAGTTGAGCGTTACGGCGCTTGCCGCCGCGACCAACCGGCCGGAGAACGTCATCGGCATGCATTGGTTCAATCCGGCGCCAGTGATGAAGTTGATCGAAATTGTGAAAGGTGAGACGACTTCCGACGACACAGTCGACGCCATCCGCCGGCTGTCCGAAGAGTTTGGCAAAGAAACGGTCGTCGTGAAAGACCGGCAAGGGTTTGTGACAACGCGGGCGCTTGCCGCCCATATGATCGAGTGCATCCGCATGTACGAAGAAGGGGTTGCCTCAGCGGAAGACATCGATAAAGCGGTGCGGCTTGGCCTCAATTATCCGATGGGGCCCTTTGAGCTAGCCGACATGGTCGGGCTCGATACGCTCCTGTTTGTGAGCGAAAACATGACGGAAGCATACGGCGACCGATTCCGGGCGCCGCAGCTTTTGCGCAAGCTCGTCGAAGCCGGGCATTTAGGGCGGAAGACGGGGAAAGGGTTTTATACGTATACAAAATGAACAGGCGCATCTCACAGGCAGAGCAATGAGAGCAGAAACATGCCAATTTGGCGGCGCCCGCGGCTTATCGGTCGGCGGGCGCCATTGGATAAAAGGTGCGGTTTGCACCGTCAAGGCATGGCGATGACAAAAAAACAACAAGGGGGAGAAAATGGTGCGTGAAGCGGTCATTGTCGAAGCGGTCAGGACGCCGGTCGGCAAGCGGAACGGCGTCTTCCGGGACGTTCATCCGGTCCATTTGGCCGCGGTGGTGCTTGATGAAGTCGTGCGCCGGGCCGGCATCGACAAGCGGGTGGTCGAAGACATCGTCATGGGCTGCGTGACGCCGATCGCCGAACAAGGATACAACATCGGCCGGCTGGCGGCGCTTGAGGCCGGGTTTCCAGTCGAAGTGCCCGCCGTGCAAATCAATCGAATGTGCGGCTCGGGGCAGCAGGCGATCCATTTCGCCGCCCAGGAAATCCGCTCCGGGGATATGGATGTCACGATCGCGGCCGGGGTCGAAAGCATGACGAAAGTGCCGATTTTAAGCGATGGCAACGATCGGACGATTCCGCCGTCGCTTCATGAAAAATACGAATTCATCCACCAAGGCGTCTCCGCTGAGCGGATTGCGAAAAAATACGGCTTGACGCGCGAAGAGCTTGACGCCTACGCGTACGAAAGCCATCGACGCGCCTTGGCTGCTCAGCGCGAAGGGAAGTTTCGCGCCGAAATCGTCCCGGTGAAAGGGCTTGACCGCGACGGCCGCGAGATGCTCGTCGTTGATGACGAAGGGCCGCGGGCGGATACATCTCCGGAAGCGCTCGCTTCGCTCAAGCCGGTGTTTCAAGAAGACGGCCTCATCACCGCCGGCAATGCGAGTCAAATGAGCGACGGGGCGGCCGCTGTGCTTTTAATGGAACGGGAGGCGGCGAGGCGGTTCGGGCTGAAGCCGAAAGCGCGCATCGTCGCGCAGACGGTCGTCGGCTCCGACCCGACGTACATGCTTGATGGCGTCATCCCGGCGACGCGGCAAGTGCTGAAAAAAGCGGGCCTCGCGATCGATGACATCGACCTCATTGAAATCAACGAAGCGTTCGCCCCGGTCGTACTTGCCTGGCAAAAGGAAATCGGCGCCCCGCTTTCGAAGGTGAACGTCAACGGCGGCGCCATCGCGCTCGGCCATCCGCTCGGCGCGACCGGTGCGAAGCTCATGACGTCGCTCGTCCATGAACTTGAACGGCGCGGCGGCCGCTATGGGCTATTGACGATTTGCATCGGCCACGGGATGGCGACGGCCACGATCATCGAGCGGGAGTAAGAGCAAGGCGTGAAAAAAGCATCTTGACGAAGCATTGGACAGCGGTGGCGGCCAGCAAGCCGCCGGGCCGCTGTTTTTTTCTTTCGTGATGGGAAAATCAAAAATATAGGACGGAGTCGAAGCCGTGTGATAAGATGAAAGAAAACAAAGTGAAAGGGGGAGCTCTGTGCAAAAGGAGAAACCGTTTTACACGTATAGTGATATTGAAAATTGGGAAGGAAATTGGGAACTGATTGATGGTGTTCCATACTTACTGGCTTCTCCTTCGTTTGCGCACCAATATGTTGTTGGACAGCTGCACTTGGCTTTAGCTTCGTATTTCCAAGCGCGCGGCTGCCATGTCATCCTTTCCCCGTTTGACATTCAGCTTGATCCCGAAGAGCCGGAACGGACGGCGAAAACAGTCGTTCAGCCGGATTTATCGGTCGTCTGCCGGACTGAGCAAATCCGCAGCCGTCGAATGAAAGGAGCTCCCGATCTGATTGTTGAGGTTCTGTCGCCAAGCACCGCCTTACGCGATCGAAACCAGAAGTACCATTTATACGAAAAACATGGGGTGCGTGAATATTGGATTGTGGATCCGAGCAACTGGACAGTCGAAGTGTTCAGCCGGCAAGACGGGCGATTTCAACAGCGAGCTGTCTTCGGACCGAGCGATGAACTCGTTTCCTTTTGGCAGCCGGATTTAACCGTTTCGCTCGCCCCGGTGTTTCCTCCGGAAGAAAGCGAAGTGTAATGCAGCTGGCAAAGGTTTTTGTGTCGCTTTGCCAGGGTGGCTTTTGCGAAAAAAGTTGCGGCCTCTAAATAGACAAAAAGCCGAAGGGGATCCATGCCATGAAACAACCCGTTCTCGCTTCCTTGTATTTATCGCTTGCCGCTAGCATTTGGGGCGGGATGTATGTCGTCAGCAAATACGTCCTTGAATTCATCCCGCCATTTACGCTCGTCTGGCTGCGCTACGCCGTCGCCTTGATCGTGCTTGGCGTAATTGCTGTTGTGAAACGGGAGCACCCGCCGAAAAACAGGCGCGATTGGGGTTTAGTCATTGCCATCGGAGCGATCGGCTACGTCGTCTCCATTTCGTTGCAGTTTGTCGGCACGAAATGGTCAAATGCCCATACCGCTTCGCTCATTACCGCCTCGACGCCGACGTTTGTCGTGCTGTTTGCCCGCTGGCTGCTCGGCGAAGCGCTCACATGGCGGAAGCTTGTTGCGTTGTTGTTGGCGACATCCGGGGTGATCGTCATCGTCGGACTTGGAGGCGGCGGGGAATCGACGCTTGCCGGAAATATGGCTTTAGTCGGCGCGGCGGTCACCTGGGCGCTGTTGTCGGTGCTTGTCAAAATGGCGTCGGCCCGCCTGTCCGTGTTTTCGATCACCACGTACGCTATTTTCACTGCGTTTATCGGCATGACGCCGATGATGCTCACCGAAGGGCCGGGGCTTGCTGCGAGCCATTGGAGCGTTCCCGTCGCCCTTGGAGTGTTGTATCTTCATACTATACTGACAATGTCATGCCGATTGATGAGGAGCTGTTGTCTCTGACGGTTTTCTCATTGTCCGCCGCTACTTATGTCTGCCCTTTCGCTTTCTCCCCAACCGCTCGGCGCGGCAGCTTCCAGCCGTACGCGTATGACAAAATGCGCAAAGCGGCCACGGCGATAAACAGCACATACAGCTCAACGGGCGACTCGGCCCATTTCAGCCCGATGGCGAGGCCGGCGAGAATGGCCCAGACGGCGTAAATTTCCGCATGCAGCACAAGCGGCTTCCGTCCGGCGAGCACGTCGCGGATGATGCCGCCGCCGCTTCCGGTCAACACAGCGGCGACGATGACCGCACTTAACGGATGCCCCATTTTGACGGCATACAGCGCTCCTTGGATGGCAAACGCCGACAGCCCGAGGGCGTCAAAAAAGTTGCCCCACCGCTTCCACGGCGGCAGCATTTGCTTTGGGAATAAATAGACGATTGTCATCGAGACTAAGGCGACAAGAAAGAGCGGCCCTTGTTCCCATAACGCCGACACGGGAACCCCGATCAGCAAATTGCGCACCGCCCCGCCGCCAAAGGCGGTGACGATCCCTAAAATGTACACCCCAAGCAAATCGTACTCCTCTTCCATCGCCACGATCGCCCCGCTGATGGCAAACGCGACCGTGCCGATAATGCTCAATACTTCCCAGGTCATTCTTGCTGTTCCTTTCCGTGCGGTGTTCTTGTATCATTGTAGAGGCAAAAGCGGCGGAAAATCAATCGTTTTTTTGGAACGAACTAGCAGACTGTCGGTGAAATTTGGTATCATGGACACAGATAACATGTTCGCCGAAAAGGAAAGGAAGGGATGTCATGAGCCGCGAACAAGCGATTATTGTCGGCTGCCAGCTCGCCGGCGTCGACGATGAACGGTTTCGCTATTCGATGGAAGAGCTCGCTTCGCTCGTTGCGACGGCAAACGGCGAAGTCGCGGCCGAACTCGTGCAAAAGCGCGAGGCGCCGCACCCGGCGACCTATATCGGCAAAGGGAAAACGGAAGAGCTCGCCGCGTTGGTCAAGCAGCTGGAACCGGACGTCGTCATTTTCAACAGCGAGCTCTCTCCAAGCCAAGCGCGCAATTTGACAAGAATGCTTGGCGATGTGAAAGTGATTGACCGGACGCAGCTTATTTTAGACATTTTTGCTCAACGCGCCCGTTCGAAAGAAGGGAAGCTGCAAGTCGAGCTCGCCCAGCTGGAGTATATGCTGCCGCGCCTTAGCGGCCAAGGAGAGGCGTTATCCCGCTTGGGCGGCGGCATTGGGACGCGCGGTCCGGGGGAAACGAAGCTGGAGACCGACCGCCGCCATATTCGCCGACGCATTGACGACATTAAAGCTGAGCTGCGGCGCATCGCCGAGCATCGCGGGCGGTACCGCGAGCGCCGGCAAAAAAACCAAGCGTTTCAAGTTGCGCTCGTCGGTTACACGAACGCCGGCAAATCAACGATCTTCAACCGGCTGACCGCCGCGGATTCGTTCGAGGAAAATTTGCTGTTTGCAACGCTTGACCCATTGACGCGCAAATGCGTCTTGCCATGCGGCTACACGGTGCTTGTCACCGATACGGTTGGGTTCATCCAAGACTTGCCGACGACGCTCGTCGCCGCGTTCCGCTCGACGCTTGAGGAAGTGAAAGAGGCCGATTTGTTGCTCCATGTCGTCGATTCGTCGCATCCGGACTACGCCGCGCACGAGCGGACGGTGTCGCGGCTGCTCGCTGAACTAGGGGCTTCTTCCATTCCAATGGTCACGGTGTACAATAAAAGCGATCAAAAAACGCCGGAATTCATTCCGACAACGACTGCTTCCATCGTGATGAGCGCGCTTTCCGCCGTCGACATCGATCGGCTCCGCTATTTTCTTGAAGCGGCGGTGAAACAGCAAATGGCCCGTTACGACGTGTCGATCCCAAGCGGCGAAGGAAAATTGCTTGCCCGGTTAAAAACGGACACGATTTTGCACGAATGGCATTATAATGAGCAAGGGGGCACGTACGACTGCCAAGGGTACGTGTTGCCGACGCACCCGCTGTACGGGGAGCTGCAACCATTCCAACGATAGAAAGGGTTCATCTATGTTTTGGACGCAATGGAAACACGGAGAAACGATCGCTGCTCTCGTCGAGGAAATCGAAGCGCAAATCGCACCGATTCACCGTCGCATCGACAAATTGGTTGATGCGAATCAATACCGCGTGCTTGAGAGCTTCCGCCGCCATCAAGTGAGCGACGGCCATTTCATCCCGTCGACCGGCTATGGCTATGACGATACCGGCCGTGATACGCTCGACCGCATTTACGCCGACGTCTTCGGCGCCGAAGCAGGCCTTGTACGGCCACAAATCATTTCCGGCACGCATGCGATCGCCATCGCTTTGTTCGGCATTTTGCGCCCGGGGGATGAATTGCTTTACATCACCGGCGCTCCGTACGATACGCTTGAGGAAATCGTCGGCGTCCGCGGCCGCGGCATCGGTTCGTTGAAAGAATTTCAAATCAGCTACCGGAGCGTGCCGCTTACAGAAGACGGATCAGTCGACTTTCCAGCTGTTCGCGAAGCGATCCACGAGCGGACGAAAATGATCGGCATTCAGCGCTCGCGCGGCTATGCGACTCGACCGTCGTTTACTGTCGAAGAGATCGGCAACATGATTGCATTCGTCAAGTCGATCAAACCGGATGTCGTCGTGTTTGTTGACAACTGCTACGGTGAGTTCGTCGAAGAGAAAGAGCCATGCCATGTTGGCGCTGATTTGATGGCCGGCTCGCTCATTAAAAATCCAGGCGGGGGTCTAGCGAAAACGGGCGGTTACATCGTCGGCAAGCGGGAATACGTCGAGGCGTGCGCCTATCGGATGACGTCCCCAGGCATCGGCGCCGAAGTCGGCCCGTCGCTGTACAGTCTGCTTGAGATGTACCAAGGGTTTTTCCTCGCCCCGCACATCGTCGGCCAAGCGCTCAAGGGAGCGGTGTTCACCGCGGCGATGCTTGAACGGATCGGTCTTGAGACGTCGCCGGCATGGGATGAGAAGCGCACGGATCTTGTGCAGTCCGTTCGCTTTGACGATCCGGAGCAGATGGTCGCTTTTTGCCAAGCCATTCAAGCGTTTTCGCCGGTGAACGCCCATTTCACTCCGTATCCGAGCGACATGCCCGGCTATGAAGACAAAGTGATCATGGCCGCCGGCACGTTCGTGCAAGGAGCGAGCATCGAGCTGACCGCGGACGGTCCGCTGCGCCCGCCATACGTTGCATATGTCCAAGGGGGCTTGACGTATTCACACGTGAAAATCGCTGTCTGTTCTGCTGTTCATCGCCTCCTTGAACGGCAGTTGATTAGTTTGTGAGAAAAGATGACGTTTCATTGACTGATTTTTTGACATTATGATAAAATAAAGGTATTAAAAGCGAGGAGGAATTGGCATGAGCAGCAACATTCGACGTTCCATGCCATTGTTTCCGATTGGGATTGTGATGCAGCTGACCGACTTATCGGCCCGGCAAATCCGCTATTATGAAGAACATGGCCTCGTCACGCCGGCGCGTACGGAAGGCAACCGGCGGCTTTTTTCGCTCAACGACATCGACCGTTTGCTGGAAATTAAAGATTTGATCGACCAAGGCGTCAATTTGGCTGGCATCAAGCGAATTTTTGCTGCTCGACAAGAAGGGCGCCGCGAGCAGCCAGAAAAGATCGACAAAGTGGGCAAGCCGAAGTTGTCGGACGAGGAGCTGCGGGAAATTTTGCGTACGGAGCTGCTGCAGGCCGGACGGTTCCAGCGCGCATCGCTTCGCCAAGGAGATCTCGCTCGCTTCTTTCACTAATGATGGGAAATGATTTCGGAGCCGGGGAGGAGTTTGAATCATGGCAAAATATACGCGCGAAGACATTATGCGCATCGTCAAAGAAGAAAACGTCAAATACATTCGCTTGCAATTTACCGACATTTTAGGCACGATCAAAAACGTGGAAATTCCGATCAGCCAGCTTGAAAAAGCGCTCAACAACAAAATGATGTTCGACGGGTCATCGATCGAAGGGTTTGTGCGCATTGAAGAATCGGACATGTATTTGTATCCGGACTTGGATACGTTCGTCATTTTCCCGTGGACCTCAGAAAAAGGAAAAGTCGCTCGCTTCATTTGCGACATTTACAATCCGGACGGCACGCCGTTTGAAGGCTGCCCACGCTACAACTTGAAGCGGATGCTAAAAGAGATGGAAGCGCTCGGCTTCACGGCGTTCAACTTAGGGGCGGAGCCGGAGTTTTTCCTCTTCAAGCTCGATGAAAAAGGGCATCCGACGATGGAGCTGAACGACCGCGGCGGCTATTTTGACTTGGCGCCGACGGATCTCGGGGAAAACTGCCGGCGCGACATCGTACTTGAACTCGAGGAAATGGGCTTTGAAATCGAGGCGTCGCACCATGAAGTCGCCCCGGGCCAGCATGAGATCGATTTTAAATATGCCGATGCCATCAAAGCGTGCGACGACATTCAAACGTTTAAGCTCGTCGTCAAAACGATCGCCCGCAAACACGGGCTGCACGCGACGTTCATGCCAAAGCCGATTTTCGGCATCAACGGTTCGGGGATGCACTGCAACTTGTCGCTGTTCCGCAACGGCGAAAACGCCTTTTTCGATCCGAACGCCGATCTGCAGCTGAGCGAGACGGCGCTCCAGTTCATCGCCGGCGTGCTGAAGCATGCGCCGAACTTTACGGCGGTGACGAATCCTACGGTCAACTCGTACAAACGGCTTGTTCCGGGCTATGAAGCGCCGTGCTATGTCGCTTGGTCGGCGCGCAACCGCAGCCCGCTCATCCGCATTCCAGCTTCGCGCGGCATGAGCACGCGCATTGAGGTGCGCAGCGTCGACCCGTCGGCCAACCCGTACTTGGCGATGGCAGTGCTGTTGGCTGCGGGGCTTGACGGCATTCGCAACAAACTCACTCCTCCAGCGCCGGTGGACCGAAACATTTACGTCATGACAAAAGAAGAACGGCTCGAAGAAGGCATCGTCGATTTGCCGGCGACGCTTATCGAAGCGATCGAAAATTTGAAATCGGACGAAGTGATCATCCAAGCGCTCGGCAAACATTTATTCGAGCATTTCGTCGAAGCGAAAGAAATCGAGTGGGATATGTATCGGACGACGGTTCATCAATGGGAATTGGACCAATATATGGAACTCTACTGATTTGCAAAAAAGCTGCCCTGTTTGCAGGGCAGCTTTTTTGCTGGACGCAAGCCGGCTCGAGTCAGTCGAACAGGCGATAAACGCCGATCACTTTGCCGAGAATCGTGCAGTCGCGGACGATGATTGGTTCAAGATGGGCGTTTTCCGGCTGCAGGCGGATATGATCTTTTTCCTTGAAAAACCGCTTCACTGTCGCCTCGTTGTCTTCCGTCATGGCGACGACGATATCGCCGTTGTTCGCCGATGACTGCTGGCGGACGATGACGTAGTCGCCGTCTAAAATGCCGGCTTCGATCATGCTGTCGCCCATCACCTCAAGCATAAACAGCTGCTCTTCACCGGCGGCGAGCCGCTTCGGCAGCGGAAAGTAGCCTTCGATGTTTTCCACAGCTGTAATGGGCTGGCCGGCCGTCACCTTGCCGATGATCGGCACCGAGATGATCTCCTCTTTTTCTCTCTCCTTGGCCATGTCGTTGTCCAAAATTTCAATGGCGCGCGGCTTCGTCGGGTCGCGGCGGATGTACCCTTTGCTCTCTAAGCGCGCAAGGTGCCCGTGGACGGTCGAACTTGACGCCAACCCGACCGCTTCCCCGATTTCCCGCACCGACGGAGGATAGCCCTTTGTTTTTACTTCCTGTTTAATAAACTCTAAAATTTGCTGTTGCCGTTTCGATAGTTTCGTCATTCTTTAACACCTCTCGCCACATCGTTTGCCTTCATTATACCATGCGGAAGATGAAAAAACAAACATAAGTTCGAATTTTTTATTGACACAAACAAATGTTCTTGGCTATAATGAAAGCAAGCGAACAAACATTCTGGAAAAGGGTGGGGGAAATGGGGAAAACGTTGCTGCATTACTTTCTGTTTTCATTTTTGTTTGCGCTCATGCTGGCGGGGTTCGTCTATGCCGGCAGTCCAATTGACAAAAAAGAATACGTGGCGATCACGGTCGCTCCTGGCGACACGCTTTGGGGGCTGGCGAAACAGTACGAGCAGGAGCACAATATGCCGCCTGATGAGTTCATCCGCTGGGTCATGGATGTCAACCATTTGCCGAGTCCGCGCCTTGCCGCCGGTGAACGGATCGTCATTCCTGTGTTAAAATCAAAGCAGGGCGGCTCGGTGGCCGTCAATCAGTGACCGGAAAGAAGGGATGGATCATGAGGGCGGTCATTTACTGCCGCGTCAGTACGGACAAAGTCGAACAGGAGACGTCGCTCGCGAGGCAGCGCGATGAGCTCGAGCGGCTGGCGGCCGAGTGTGGATTGGAAGTCGTCAAAGTGATCGCTGAGCAGGCGAGCGGCTATGAAGTCGATCGCGACGGCGTATTGGAGCTGCTTTCGCTTTGCGAGGAAGGCAAGGTCGATGTACTGCTCATTCAAGACGAAACGCGGCTCGGGCGTGGCCATGCACGCATGGCGTTGCTGCATTGCTTGAAAAAAACAGGGGTGAAAATATACAGCGCCAGCCACCGCGGGGAGATGCCGCTGTCGGAGGCCGATGAGATGGTGTTATCCATCATCGCTATTGTCGAGGAGTACCAGCGGAAAATCCATAACGCGAAAATTCGGCGCGGCATGCAGCGGGCCATCGCTCGCGGCTACCGGCCGGAGCGGAACTTAAGGCGCCGGGGCGAAAACGCCGGGCGCGACCGAATCGAGCTGCCGGTAGAGGAGATCGTCCGCTTACGCGAACGCGGCTTAACGTTTGCCGACATCGCCGCGACGCTGCAAAGCTTTGGCTACGAGGCGTCCAAGGCGACCGTCCATCGCCGTTACCAGGAATATATGGACGAGCAACAAGGGCGGCGTTGAACGTGTGCTGCGCCTGGCCGTAAAGCAGCGAACAGGTGAAGGAAGACTATCAAGATGCCATCGTTGCCATCTTCCCGCTTGATCAGATAAGATAAAACAGAATGAGAATATGGCAGATAGGAGAAGATGACCAATGCTTGCCAAACATAAATTAGCCCGCATCAACGAACTGGCGAAAAAAGCGAAAACGGCCGGTTTGTCGGCCGAAGAGGTGTTCGAGCAGGCGAAGCTTCGCCGCGAATACATTCAGGCGTTCCGCAAGACGATGACCGATATGCTCCATTCGGTGACGATCATCGACCCGAACGGCAACGACGTGACGCCGAAAAAGTTGAAGGAAAGCCAGCGGCGGCGCTTCCATTAAGGCGTGGGAAAACAGACGGCGCTTCGTTTGCACTGAAAGAGAAAAGAAACGTTGTACAAGCAAGCCCATTTTCTATATGATAGTAAATGACACCATGTTGATGAAAAGGAGGAAGACGATGGCGCATTCAATCGAGGAGTTGGCGATTACGACGATTCGCACGCTGTCCATTGACGCGATCGAAAAAGCAAAATCTGGGCATCCGGGCATGCCGATGGGTGCGGCGCCGATGGCGTACACGCTTTGGACGAAATTTATGAACCATAATCCGGCGAATCCGAACTGGTTCAACCGCGACCGGTTTGTCTTGTCCGCCGGGCACGGGTCGATGCTGTTGTACAGCTTGCTCCATTTAAGCGGCTACGATGTATCGATGGAGGATTTGAAACAGTTCCGCCAATGGGGAAGCAAAACGCCGGGCCATCCGGAGTACGGTCATACGCCGGGGGTGGAAGCGACGACCGGCCCGCTCGGCCAAGGGATCGCGATGGCAGTCGGCATGGCCATGGCCGAACGGCATTTGGCGGCTACATACAACCGCGACGGGTTTGAGATCATCAACCATTATACGTACGCCCTTTGCGGCGACGGTGACTTAATGGAAGGGGTGGCGAGCGAAGCCGCGTCACTCGCCGGCCACTTAAAGTTGGGCCGCTTGATCGTCTTGTATGACTCGAACGACATTTCGCTGGACGGAGAGCTCAACTTATCGTTCTCGGAAGACGTCGCCCAGCGCTTCCAAGCATACGGCTGGCAATATTTGCGCGTTGAGGACGGCAACAACATTGAAGAAATCGCTAAAGCGTTGGAAAAAGCGCGGGCGGACCTCAGCCGGCCGACGCTCATTGAAGTGAAAACGACGATCGGCTACGGCGCGCCGAACAAAGCGGGCACATCCGGCGTCCACGGCGCGCCGCTCGGGGCGGAAGAGGCCAAATTGACGAAAGAGGCGTACCGCTGGACGTTCGCTGAAGATTTTTACGTGCCGGAAGAAGTATACGCTCACTTCCGGGAAACGGTGCAAGAGCCGGGAGCGAAAAAAGAAGCGGAATGGAATGAACAGTTCGCCGCGTACGAACGGGCGCATCCGGAGCTGGCCGCCGAGCTGAAGCGGGCGATTGAAGGGAAGCTTCCGGACGGCTGGGAGGCGTCCTTGCCGGTATACGAAGCAGGAAAAAGCCTAGCGACCCGCTCATCGTCCGGGGAAGTGATCAACGCCATCGCCAAAGCGGTGCCGCAGTTTATCGGCGGTTCGGCTGACTTGGCGAGCTCGAATAAAACCTTGATCAAAGGCGGCGGCAACTTCCTGCCGGGGAGTTACGAAGGCCGCAACATCTGGTTTGGCGTGCGCGAGTTTGCCATGGGGGCGGCGCTGAACGGCATGGCGCTCCATGGCGGATTGAAAGTGTTCGGCGGCACGTTCTTCGTGTTCTCTGACTATTTGCGTCCGGCGATTCGCTTGGCGGCGCTCATGGGCTTGCCAGTCACCTACGTCTTGACGCACGACAGCATCGCCGTCGGCGAAGACGGCCCGACGCACGAGCCGGTCGAACATCTCGCTTCGCTTCGGGCGATGCCGAACTTGTCAGTCATCCGACCGGCTGATGCCAATGAAACGGCGGCGGCATGGCGGCTGGCGCTCGAATCGACGGACAAGCCGACCGCGCTCGTCTTGACGCGTCAAGATGTGCCGACATTGCCGCGAACGGCTGAATTGGCGTATGAAGGCGTGAAAAGAGGCGCGTACGTCGTTTCGACGGCGAAAAATGGCGCTCCAGAGGCGCTGCTGTTGGCGACCGGCTCGGAAGTCGGCCTGGCCGTGAAAGCGCAAGAAGCGCTCGCCGCTGAGGGCATCCATGTTTCTGTCATCAGCATGCCATCGTGGGACCGCTTCGAAGCGCAGCCAAAATCGTACCGCGATGAAGTGCTTCCGCCGGCGGTGACGAAGCGGCTTGCCATTGAAATGGGCGCGTCGCTCGGTTGGGAGCGGTACGTCGGCGCCGAGGGCGACATTTTGGCCATCGATCGGTTCGGCGCCTCGGCTCCAGGAGAAACAATCATGGCTGAGTACGGCTTCACGGTCGACAACGTCGTCCGCCGCACGAAAGCGTTGCTCGGCAAGTAATCGGGCGATTGTGGAGACAAACTGCCCTTGCGACCGTTGCAGGGGCAGCTTTTTTATCATCTCCAGCCGAGAAGCTTTCCACTTCAACACTTCTAGTAGGTGCAAGTGGGGGAGCATTCAAGAACATGGATGCATTTTCACGTTTGTGTGAGGGCAAAAGCTTGTTTACGACATTTGGAAGGGCTGTTGCTAACAAAAATCGACAATGTTAGTGAAAAAACTTGCCGTTAATAGACATATTTTTCCCCTTTCCTTTTCTATAATAGAAAATAGATGAACAGAAATGGGGGATGGGGCATGGTCCGCTATTGGATTTATTTGTTGAATGACGATGTGGCGTCGCATTACCGCCATCGGGCGGAAAAAATTGTCGAACTGCTTCGTGAGCATCAATACGCGAAAGCGCCGCTAAAGGCGATCTGCCGCAAGCAAGTCGAATTTATCACCGAACGGCTGTCGTTTTCACGC
Source organism: Geobacillus jurassicus NBRC 107829 (assembly GCF_001544315.1). Lineage (GTDB taxonomy): Bacteria > Bacillota > Bacilli > Bacillales > Anoxybacillaceae > Geobacillus > Geobacillus jurassicus. The sequence goes on along the minus strand of NZ_BCQG01000015.1, from coordinate 4,623 downwards.
CTGGAACTCGGCTTAAAGCAGTATTTTGCCGGCCGCGTCGGCAAAAATTTGGAGCGCAATATGTTTGTTTTGCAAAACGACGCCGGCGAGGAAGCGTTGCTTGTCGTGCAAAAGCGCCGTTTGCTTCTTGTCGCTGACAGTGCGCCGCTTGCCGCGGACATCGGCCGGGCGCTCGCTCGGTTGGCGCCGACGTTTTTGGCGGTCGACGCTGATTTTGCCGATTACTACTGGCTGTCCGCGCCTGCGCAAGGAAGAAAATTTGCGTAATGAAAAGATTTTTGTCGCGAAATATTGTCTAATGGCGCATCGTTTAGTACACTGTTAGGGAGACAACAAGAAGGAGGAAAATCGCTGTTATGTGGGGTACGATTCTCGTTGGCGTGCTGGCGCTCATCGCCGGTGTGGCGATCGGATTTTTCATCGCCCGCAAAACGATGATCAATTATTTGAAGAAAAATCCGCCGATCAATGAACAAATGATCCGGATGATGATGATGCAAATGGGCATGACGCCGTCGCAGAAGAAAATCAATCAAATGATGAAAATGATGAACAATCAGCTGAAATAAGCGCAACGGACACTCGATCGAGAGTGTCTTTTTATTTTGCAAAAATGTTCTTTCAAAATTTTTCTAGTTTTGTTACAATAATATGGCGATTGTTCGTCAGCCAAACGAAAGGAGGGCGGGATGCGTGAGCGTGTTTCGCGATTTGTTTTGGTTTTTCCGCCAAGAAAAGAAGGCGTATATCACCGGCATTTTCGTGCTTGTCATCGTCGCGTTTTTGGAGACCGTTCCGCCGAAGGTGATCGGCTTGTTGGTCGACCATATGAAAAACGGAACGATGACAAAAGGGGTGCTCATCCGCTGGATCGCCGTCCTTGCCGCGGTTGCGGCGGCGCTTTACGGGCTTCGCTACGCTTGGCGCATTTGCATTTTCGGCGCCGCGGTCAAGCTCGCCCGCCAGCTGCGCAACGAGTTATACCAACATTTTACGAACATGTCGCCGTCGTTTTACCAACGGAAACGGATCGGCGATTTAATGGCCCATGCGACGAACGATTTGCAGGCGATTCAGCAGACGGCCGGAAGCGGCATTTTGACGCTTGTCGACTCAGTGATGCTTGGCGGGTTCGTGTTGGCGACGATGACGTTTTCGATCAGCTGGAAGCTGACGCTTATCAGCCTGTTGCCGCTGCCGGTGATGGCGGCGGCGACGAGCCGGTATGGAACGATCCTCCATCGCCGGTTTTTGACGGCGCAAGAGGCGTTTTCATCGCTGAACGACAAAGTGCAAGAAAGCATCAGCGGCATTCGCGTCATCAAGGCGTTCGGTTATGAGGAACACGATGTTGAGGCGTTTCGCCGTCAATCCGAAGATGTCGTGGCGAAAAACGTCGCCGTCGCCAAAATTGATGCTTTGTTTGACCCGACAATCGGGCTGCTTGTCGGGCTGTCGTTTTTTCTCGCTGTGGCGTTTGGCAGCCAAATGGTTCTGGCCGGCGAGTTGACGATTGGCGAGCTCGTGTCGTTTACGACCTACCTTGGCCTGCTCATTTGGCCGATGCTGGCGTTCGGCTGGCTGTTTAACATCGTTGAGCGCGGGCGCGCCTCGTACGACCGAGTGCGGGCGCTGCTGGCTGAACAAAATGAAATCACCGAACGTCCCGATGCCGTGGGCGTTCCTCCGCAAGGAGACATTGAATACCGCATTCGGCAATTTGTCTATCCGGGAGAGGCGAAGCCGGCGCTTACGGATGTTCATTTTTGGCTCAAGCGCGGGGCGACGCTTGGCGTCGTCGGCAAAACCGGGGCGGGAAAAACGACGTTGCTGCGCCTGCTATTGCGCGAGTTTGACGGTTACGATGGCGAGATCCGTTTCGGCGGCCGCGACATCCGCGATTATACGCTTTCCGCGCTTCGTTCGGCGATCGGCTACGTGCCGCAAGACCATTTTTTGTTTTCCACTTCCATCCGCGACAACATCGCTTTTGCGAAACCGGAAGCAAGAGAGGATGAGATAGTCCGAGCGGCGCGGCTGGCCAACATTCATGATGACATTTTGCAATTTCCCGATGGGTATGAGACGATCATCGGCGAGCGCGGCGTTTCCTTATCCGGCGGGCAAAAACAGCGGCTGTCGATCGCGCGGGCGCTCCTCATCGATCCCGAAGTGCTCATTTTTGATGACGCGTTGTCGGCTGTGGATGCGAAAACCGAGGCGCGGATTTTAGCGGCGCTCAAACAGGAGCGGCGCGGAAAAACGACGATCATCGCCGCCCATCGTTTAAGCGCGGTTGAGCATGCCGATTGGATTCTCGTCCTTGACGGGGGGCGAATCGTGCAGGCGGGAACGCACAGGCAGCTGATGGCTGAAGACGGCTGGTATCGCGACATGCACCGGCGCCAGCAGCTTGAGGCGCTTGCGGAGTGACCACAGCCTTAAACGTCCGAACTCTCGCCAAAAACGAGCGGAGCGAACAGCCTGAAAATATAAGTTTTGTTTATGAGATAGGAGGAAGCGGATGAACGACGGAACGTTGACGGCGAAAGAACAGCGGCGCGTCTTATGGCGGCTGCTCGCTTATATGGGAAGATACAAAAAGGAAACTGCGCTTGCGTTTACGCTTCTTCTGTTGGCGACGACCGGGGAGCTTGCCGGTCCGTATTTAGTGAAAGTGTTCATTGATGACTATTTGGTGCCGGGCCGCTTCGACTTTGGCCCGGTGGCGGCGCTGGCCGCCGTCTATCTCGGCGTGCTCGTCTTGAAAACGATCATTTCCTACTTCCAGCTTGTCGAGTTTCAGCGGCTCGCCTTATATGTCATTCAAGCGATGCGGATGGATGTGTTTGCGAAAGTGCACCGGCTCGGAATGAGCTATTTCGACCGGACGCCGGGCGGAAGCATCGTTTCGCGGGTGACGAACGATACGGAAGCGATTAAGGATATGTTCATCAGCGTCCTCGCGGCGTTTGTGCAAAACGGCTTGTTTGTCATCGGCGTGTTTGCCGCCATGTTTTCGCTCAACGTTCGTCTTGCATTGTTTTGCCTGTTCATTCTTCCGGCCATTGCGTTGATTATGAAGACGTACCGACGCTACAGCTCGGTGTTTTATCAAGAGATGCGCGAACGGCTGAGCGAACTGAACGCCAAATTGAATGAATCGCTGCAAGGGATGGCCATCGTTCAGGCGTTCCGCCAGCAGCGCCGCTTATATCAAGAGTTTGCTGCTGTCAATGAAGCGCATTACAAGGCGGGGATGAAAAACATCCGGCTTGATGGGCTGTTGCTTCGGCCAGCGGTCGATATGGTGTACATGTTGTCGATCATGGTTGTGCTCAGCTTTTTCGGCGTCACGGCGTTTGACAGCCCGGTGGAGATCGGCGTGCTGTACGCATTTGTTAACTATTTGGAGCGCTTTTTCGAACCGGTGACGCAAATGATGATGCGCCTGTCTCTTTACCAGCAGGCGATCGTTTCCGCCTCTCGCGTGTTCGCCCTTCTTGATCATCAAGAAGAGGCGCCGGCCAATCCGGATGGGTCGTCGCATGCGATCGAGCGCGGGGAAATCGAATTTCGTGACGTCAGCTTTTCCTACGACGGCAAACGGGATGTGTTGAAGCGGCTGTCGTTTGTCATCCGTCCGGGGCAGACGGTCGCGTTTGTCGGCCATACCGGCAGCGGCAAAAGCTCGATCATCAATTTGCTTATGCGCTTTTATGAGTTTGACCGCGGCGACATTTTGATTGACGGCCGCTCGATCCGCGACTACTCGCGCGCTGAGTTGCGCCGCCGCCTCGGCCTTGTCTTGCAAGATCCGTTTTTGTTTTACGGGACGGTCAAAGAGAACATCCGCATGTATAACGAAAAATTGAGCGATGACCAAATTCGGGAGGCCGCCCGGCTCGTTCAAGCTGACGCGTTCATTGAGCGGCTGCCCGGCGGCTACGACCACGTGCTTGCCGAGCGCGGGGCGACGTTATCAAGCGGCCAGCGCCAGCTTCTTTCCTTTGCCCGCACGATCGCTGCCGATCCGAAAATTTTGGTGCTCGATGAGGCGACAGCCCATATTGACACGGAAACGGAAGAGGCGATCCAAGATGCGCTTGCCCGCATGCGAAAAGGGCGGACGACGATTGTCATCGCCCATCGTTTATCGACGATCCAAGACGCTGATCAAATTTTCGTTCTCCATCGCGGCGAAATTGTCGAGCGCGGCACGCATCAGCAGCTGCTGGCGCAAAAAGGGCTTTACTACCAAATGTACTTGCTGCAAAACGGCCTTGTCGACGCCCATGTGTAAGCGCGTCATTTCGACGCCAATGCTTGGAGCAAAAAGAAAAAGCGCCATGTCCTGCCTAGCGGGAGGCGCTTTGCTTTCGCCGTTTGACTTGATCGCGTTGATACGCATTGAGCAACGTGTCAAGCTCTTTGCTGATTTTCATGGCCGCCGCTGAGTTTAGCCCCGTTTTGGCCACCGTGTCGACAAGCTCCATCCGTTTTTGTTCAATCAAGGTCAACAAGTTGCGTTTTGGCACGAAGAAACCGTCCTTTTCATGAGAATATCATGTATTGTATTTTATACTATTTTACCTAATGAACGCAAAAATGGAAAATAGAAAG